>CAZTUV010000162.1:0-4606 GCA_964616595.1 uncultured Alistipes sp. | reverse complement strand
AAATAAAATAAAAAAAATACGTTATAGTTATTCTTTTGAGGAATTGCTTACAGGAATATTTCCCAAAAATCTGGCAATATATATAGTCAAAAGAGCTACCGAAAGACCTTTGACAGAAAAAATCGAATCATTATCCAACCATGAAACAAACAGTATTGCAGATACTATAAAATGCCTTGAATTTAAAGTAACAGGTTGTTCAGGCTGGCAAAGTTCGCAAGCTACTTGCGGAGGAATACATTCTGACAATATCACAGACAAACTCGAATCAAAATTACATAAGGGAATTTATTTCTGTGGTGAAATACTTGATACTGTCGGAGATTGCGGAGGATATAATTTGCAATGGGCATGGTCTTCAGGAATATGGGCAGGAATGAATTGTGCGAATTCTCTGAAAGGAGAAAAAAATGTTAAGAATAAATAATATACGTGTACCACTGGATTTTAATTTTTCAGAACTTGACAAATTCTGTATAAAAAAGTTCAGAATTTCTCCGGATAATCTGATAACTGCAAGCCTTTCAAAGAAATCCGTCGATGCACGGAAAAAATCAGATGTACATTTCATAATTTCCATAGATATACAACTAAAAAATGAAAGTTTACTGAAAATAAAAAATGCTACTCATATTGAAAAATATAAATACAATATAAAAAAAGTTTCCAGGAACTTCAAACGACCAGTAATAGTAGGATTTGGTTCTGCCGGAATGTTTTCGGCATTAATTCTTGCAATGGCAGGAACTAAACCCATAGTTCTTGAACGTGGTTCAGATATAGATTCACGACGTAACGATGTTAATAAGTTCCGTTCTGTTGGAATCCTTAATCCTGAATGTAATATACAATTCGGAGAAGGTGGAGCAGGTACTTTTTCAGATGGAAAGCTCACTACTGGCATAAAAGATAAACGCATTGCATGGGTTCTTGAAAAACTTGTTGAATTTGGAGCTCCGGAAGAAATACTTTATCTTGCAAAGCCTCATATAGGTACAGACAAATTAGTTAATGTTGTTAAAAATCTGCGTGAACAAGTGATTAAATATGGCGGAGAAATTATTTTTAATGCAAAATTTTGTGATTTCAGAACAGACGAAAATAATATTTCAGAGGTTATTTATTCTGATGGCGAAAATTTGCATACAATAAAAACCGATAATTTAATTCTTGCATCTGGACATAGTGCAAGAGATGTTTTTGAATTACTATATCAAAAGAATGTTAAACTTTCTCAAAAAAATTTTTCAGTAGGTGTGAGAATTGAACATAAAAGACATGATATAAATAAAGCAATGTATGGGGATTTTGCCGAACACAAGGCCCTTAAATCAGCAGATTACAAACTTGCTGTACATCTTCCGAACAACAGAACATTATATACATTCTGTATGTGTCCGGGTGGTGAAGTAGTCCCCGCATCTTCTGAAGAAAATCGACTTGCAATAAATGGAATGAGTTATTTTTCACGTAATGCAGAAAATTCCAACAGTGCATTATTAGTTGGAATAGATTCAACTGATTATAAGAGTTCTCACCCTTTAGCGGGAATGTATTTTCAACGTGAACTTGAAGAAAAAGCATTTATTGCAGGTGGTGGAAATTATTCTGCTCCTGTAACCTTGGTAGGAGATTTTCTGAACAATAAGCTATCCGAACAATTTGGAAAAATAATTCCTTCATATCGTCCGGCGGTAAAATTTGCACGACCAGAAGAATATCTTCCGGATTTCGTTTGTGAAACTCTACGCCTTGGTATAACTGAAATGGGCAAAAAAATAAAAGGATTTGATAATCCGGAAGCCGTTCTGACCGGAATAGAAAGCCGTAGCAGTTCGCCAGTAAGAATCGACAGAAACGAAGAATTACAATCAATCACTATAAACGGACTCTTTCCATGTGGTGAAGGTGCAGGTTATGCCGGTGGTATAATGTCCGCATCAGTTGACGGAATCAAATGTGCCGAATCTGTAATTAAAAGACTGGAGGCAACTAATTGATGAAAATAAATATAATTGGTGGCAAAATGAACAGCCACGAAATCGACGAATATATAAAGTATGTAAGTCATAAATATTCAGGCAGACAGATTAAACAGCTTGATATAATTATTGAGGGAAATTATATTAATTTGAAATGTTATTTCAAAGATACAGATTTTCAATATGCTTATCGTTCTACTGATTACCTTGTTAATAATATGGAAAAGCTAAATGATGCTAAACAGGCAGAGTTTTCAGATAAAATCCCAAATAAGATTTAAGGAGAAGCCACATGAATTTAACTAATATCGGAACTATAAAAGAAATAATGTCTCGTCATGGATTTAGTTTTTCAAAAGGTCTTGGACAGAACTTTATAATCAATCCAGAAATATGTCCAAAAATTGCTGAATATGGGAACGCCCGTAAAGGTTTTGGCATACTTGAAATAGGCACAGGTGTAGGGGTTTTAACTGCCGAACTTGCCAAACGTGCTGAAAAAGTTACAGCCATAGAAATAGATAAACGACTTATTCCTGTACTTAATGAAACTCTTTCGGAATTTAACAACATAAAAATAATAAATCAGGATATCATGAAATCTGATTTAAAAAAAATTATATCTGAAGAGTTTCAGGGACTTAAAGTTGCTGTATGTGCCAATTTACCGTATTACATCACATCACCTGTAATAATGATGCTTCTTGAAAGCCATTTACCAATTGAATCAATAACTGTTATGGTTCAGAAAGAGGCAGGACAGCGTTTGTGTGCAGATGTTGGTACAAGGGATTCAGGTGCTATAACTGTTGGAGTAAACTATTATGGCACTGCAAAACAACTTTTCAATGTTTCAAGAGGAAATTTCATACCATCACCAAATGTTGACTCTGTGGTTATACGAATTGACTTAACCCATAATTATAGACTTCAACCTGAGGGAGAACGTTTTTTCTTTAAAATCGTGAAAGCTGGATTTTCGCAACGCCGTAAAACACTTGCAAATACCCTTTCCTCACAATTGGGAATATCCAAAGAAACAGTATATTCCATTCTTAAGGAACATAAACTTTCTGAAAACATACGTATAGAATCCATGACTATGGAACAACTTATTAAATTTTCAGAAACGCTTAGAAACAAAATATAAAAAATGGGACAGACATCATTTGCCTGTCCCGAAATTTTACTTATAGAGTGGGAATTTTTCGCAAATAGCGTTTACACCTGCACGGATTTCATCAGCCTTATTTTCAAAGTCCGTAGCACAGAGGTAGATATATTCAGCGATTTTTTCCATTTCTTCAACGCCAAGACCTCTTGTTGTAACTGCTGGTGTACCGATTCTTATACCACTTGTTACAAAAGGCTTTTCAGGGTCATTGTGAATAGCATTTTTATTTACAGTAATGTAAACTTCATCAAGACGGTGTTCAAGTTCCTTACCAGTAATATTGAATGGTCTGAGGTCAACAAGCATAAGGTGATTATCAGTACCACCTGAAACAAGATTGAAACCTCTCTTTAAAAGACCTTCTGAAAGAGCCTTTGCATTTTCAACTATTCTTTGCTGATATTCTTTAAATTCTGGTTTAAGAGCCTCACCGAAACATACAGCTTTTGCAGCTATTGTATGCATAAGAGGGCCACCTTGTGTGCCTGGGAATATAGCTGAATTAATTTTCTTAGCGAGTGCCTCATCATTTGTAAGAATAAGACCGCCACGAGGACCTCTTAAAGTCTTATGTGTTGTTGTGGTTGTAATGTCAGCATAAGGAACTGGTGATTCATGAACTCCGGCAGCAACAAGACCTGCAATATGTGCCATATCCACCATGAAAAGAGCGTCAACAGATTTAGCGATTTCTGAAAGTCTCTTAAAATCTATTGCTCTTGGATATGCACTTGCACCAGCAACAATAAGTTTTGGTTTATGTTCTTCAGCGAGTTTCTGAACCGTATCATAATTAATAACTTCAGTTTCATCATCGAGACCATATGAAACAAAGTTAAAATACTTACCAGAAAGGTTTACAGGTGAGCCATGTGTAAGATGTCCACCATCAGCAAGACTCATACCAAGAACAGTATCGCCAGGTTTAAGAACAGCAAAGTATGCTGCTGTATTCGCCTGTGCACCGGAATGTGGCTGAACATTTGCAAACTTAGCACCAAAAAGCTTTTTAGCACGTTCAATGGCAATTTGTTCAACAACATCAACACACTGACAACCGCCATAGTAACGTTTTCCAGGGTAGCCCTCAGCATATTTATTTGTAAGAACAGAACCCATAGCAGCCATTACAGCTGGTGAAACAATATTTTCACTTGCAATAAGTTCAAGATTTCTTTGCTGACGTGCGAGTTCCTGTGACATAGCCTCTCCGACTTCACTATCATATTCAGATACAAAGCCGATTGAATTCATTAAATCGTTATACATTGAGAAAACACTCCTTAATTAATATTATGATACAATCATACAACAAATGTGACATACTCCCCTACCTTTTAGATATGGGATTCTGATTTAACAGATGTTTCCCACCCAATACATCTAATAATATATGTATCAATGAGCTAACCCCGTGTGTCCCACGGTTTTTCAAGTTGTCTGTTTTGCT
>CAZTUV010000161.1:0-4613 GCA_964616595.1 uncultured Alistipes sp. | reverse complement strand
ACAGAAATTTCTAATCTTAAACAATTTGATATTTATAAATATAGTATAAAATCCAGAGATGGCAGAACTATACTTAAATCCGACCCTTATGCTACACATTTTGAAACACGTCCTGATACGGCTTCAAAAATATATGAAAGTCAGTATCAATGGAATGATTCAGAATGGTTTACAAAAAAACAAGAAGAAAATATATACAAAAGTCCTGTGAATATCTATGAAGTTCATCTTGGCTCATGGCAACTGAATAAACAGGGTAATTTTATGGATTATATTTCATTTGCAACTAAAATTATCCCATATGTAAAGAAATTGTCCTACACTCATGTTGAATTTATGCCACTTACTGAATATCCTTTTGACGGCTCATGGGGATATCAGGTTACAGGATATTTTGCTCCGACATCTCGGTATGGCACACCAGATGATTTCAGAAAAATGATTGATATGTTTCATGAGGCAGGAATTGGTGTAATTCTTGACTGGGTTCCCGCACATTTTCCTAAAGACGGAGCAGGGTTATATGAATTCGATGGTACTTGTTGCTATGAATATACCGATGAACGTAAAAAAGAACATAAATCTTGGGGAACAAGAGTTTTTGATTATGGTAAGCAGGAAGTATGCTCTTTCTTGATTTCAAGTGCTAATTATTGGTTCAATGAATTTCATATAGATGGCCTGAGAGTAGATGCAGTTGCGTCTATGCTCTATCTTGACTATGATAGACGTGATGGAGAATGGGTCGCTAATATAAATGGCGGCAGAGAAAACCTTGAAGCAGTACAATTTTTTAAAAATTTAAATAAGGCTATTTTTGCAAACCACCCATATGCTCTTATGATTGCAGAAGAATCAACAGCCTGGCCAATGGTTACAAAACCTGTTGATGTAGGTGGTCTCGGTTTTAACTTTAAATGGAATATGGGCTGGATGAATGATATGCTACAATATATGTCTCTTGACCCTTTGTTCCGTTCTTTCCATCATGATAAACTTACTTTTTCATTTTATTATGCTTTTTCTGAAAATTATGTACTTCCTATTTCTCATGATGAAGTTGTCTACGGCAAGTGTTCAATGTTTAATAAAATGCCAGGTGAACGTCATCAGAAATTCGCCTCATATCGTGCGTTTTTAGCTTATATGATGGCACACCCAGGAAAGAAACTTCTTTTTATGGGACAGGAATTTGCTCAGGAAAATGAATGGAATTATAAGTCACAATTGGACTGGAATCTGATAAAAGATTCTTCTGAACATAAATTGATGCTTAAATATTCAGAAAAACTTAATAAGTTTTACTTGCAAAATGCTCCCCTTTGGCAAAATGATGATTCGTGGGAAGGATTTAACTGGATTTCTAATGATGATAATAAACAGAGCATTATTGCATTCCGACGTATTGGCGATAATGATGAGGAAATTATTATTGTTTGTAATTTTGTTCCTGTTGAACGTCAAGACTATAAAATTGGAGTACCTAAAAAAGGAAGATATAAGCTTATTTTTAATACCGATGCTGAAGAGTTCGGAGGCTCTGGTGTAACTGAAAAATCTTTTAAAACGGATAAAACAGCTATGCACGGCTTTGAACAAAGTATTTCTATTACGCTTGCACCACTATCTGTAATATATCTTAAATTTGTTCCGGTAAAGAAAAGAACTGTTAAAAAAGCAATAAATACAACTTCTGAAAATGATTTGAATAAGAATATCACAGACGAATCTGATAATTCAAAAAAATCTGAAACTTTGGCAAAAAAGAAGTCTGTTAGTGATGAATAAGTTTCTGTAACTATTTTAGTAAAATATGCTTTACTTATAAAAATATATCGTTTCAGACTTCAATGGTCTTTAATGGTATCGGTGAAGTGGACACGCCCTGCAAGATGAAAATTAACTTATAGGTGATAACTCTGAAATATCAGTTTTCTTGCTAATCCCTGCACTTTAACAGGGAAAGTTCACATACTATGAAATACTTTTAGGAGGATTATATGTATACAAAGAAAAAATGTGTTGCAATGTTGCTTGCCGGAGGTCAGGGAAGCAGACTTTATGCACTTACCAAAAATGTCGCTAAACCAGCCGTACCATATGGTGGAAAATATCGCCTTATAGATTTCCCATTATCAAACTGCACTAACTCTGGTATTGATACAGTTGGTGTGCTTACACAATATCAGCCTCTTGTTTTGAATGAATATATTGGTAATGGTCAGCCATGGGATTTGGATAAAATGAATGGCGGTGTACATGTTCTTCCACCTTATGAAACACAGTCAGGTGCTTCCTGGTACGAAGGAACTGCAAATGCTATTTACCAGAATATCCGCTTTATTGAAAGATATAATCCTGAATATGTTGTGGTTCTTGGTGGAGACCATATATATAAAATGGACTACTCTAAAATGGTCGATTTCCATATCGCAAATAATGCCGATTGTACAATATCAGTAATAGATGTTCCATTGGCAGAGGCATCACGATTTGGTATAATGATTTGCGATGAAAATAATAAGGTTACGGATTTTGTGGAAAAACCTGCTGAACCTAAATCAACACTTGCATCAATGGGTATTTATGTTTTCAGCTGGCAGAAACTTAAAAAGTATCTTATAGAAAATGAAAATGATGCTAATGCAAAACGTGAACGTGGTGAAAAATGGTCAAAGGATTTCGGTAAGGATATAATTACTTCTATGCTTCGTGATGACCAAAGACTCTTTGCTTATGAATTTGAGGGATATTGGAAAGACGTCGGAACTATTGACTCCCTTTGGGAAGCTAATATGGATTTGCTTAGCCCAAGTGTTCCACTTAATCTCTATGACCCTAATTGGAAAATATATTCACGTAACAATTATATGCCTCCACAGTATGTCGGCGAAAACGCTAAGATTGAAAATTCTATGATTGATGAAGGTAGCAATATCGATGGTGATGTTGATTTTTCAATAGTGTTCTCCGGAGTTACAATTGAAACAAATGCAACTGTAAAATATAGTATCGTTATGCCTGGTGCTGTTATAAAGTCTGGAGCAGTAGTTGAATATGCAATAGTTGGAAGTGATAGTGTAATTGAAAGCGGTTCTCATGTCGGTTTGAAACCTGAAAAAGTGGAAAACCGTGATGACTGGGGCGTTGCTGTTGTAGGTCATAATGTAACTGTTTCTGAAAATAAATCTGTTGCACCTAAAGAAATTATCAGCGAAAACATCTGACCGGAGGAATTTTTTACTATGAGTGTTAATTATAATGTTTTAGGACTTATCTTTGCAAGTATGCATGATTCTTATGTAAGTGAATTGACAAATGAGAGAACAATGGGTTCAATACCTTTTGGTGGACGTTATCGTCTTATAGATTTTCCACTTTCAAATATGGTGAATTCTGGAGTTTCTGAAGTCGGTGTTATTACAAAATCCAATTATGGTTCGCTTCTTGACCATCTCGGCTCAGGTCGTGATTGGGATTTGTCACGTAAAAAGGGTGGCTTGCATCTTTTACCACCATATTATGGTCCAGAAGGTGGTAAATATCATGGCAGATTGGACGCTTTAAGTAACATATGGAGTTTTGTTGAACATTCACAAGCTGAATATGTTGTAATGGCAAATTGTGATGTTGTTACTTCTATTGATTTCGTTCCGGTTCTTAAACAGCATACTGATACAAATTCTGATATTACTTTGGTTTATAGCAAAAGTATTTATGACAGTAAAAAGAATAAATGTGCTACTATACTTAATTTTGATGAGGAAAATCGTTTGACTTCTGCTCTTGTTGAACCTAAATTATCGGGCGAGTGTAATATGTGGCTTGATATGATTGTTATAAGCAAGGAATTGTTGGAAAAAATTGTATTTGAAGCAAAAAGTTGTAATAAATATAGTTTTACCCGCGAAATTCTTCAGGGTAAGTTAGATGAATATAAAATTATGGGCTATGAACATAAAGAATTTTTTACAAGAATAGACAGCTTTAACAATTATTATAATGCTAATAAAATGCTACTCAATTCGGAAACCAGAAATGCTTTATTTAAGAAAAATATGCCTATTTATACTAAAATAGGTGATAATGGACCTGTAAAATATGGACTTGAATCAAATATAAAAAATTCCCTTATAGCTGATGGCTGTATAATTGAAGGTACTGTTGAAAATTCAATAATCTTCAGAGGTGTAAAAATTGGTAAGGGTACTGTTGTTAAAAATTCAGTTATCTTACAAAATACAAAAATAGGTGATAATTGTAGTATTAATTCGGTTATTACTGATAAAAATGTTGAAATAACTGACAATACACCACTTGCTGGTTCTGAAACATATCCAAATCGTATACCAAAAGGCGAGAAAGTTTAATGGGGTGTTTCTTTTATGAACATACTTTTTGCTGCCAGTGAGGCTGTGCCATTTGCAGCCTCTGGTGGCCTTGCTGATGTTGTAGGGTCACTTCCTAAATTTATTAACATTAATGGTAACAAATGTTGTGTGGTTATGCCTTTATATAGTTCAATAAGCAAGGAATTGCGTTCCGGAATGACTTTTATAAATAATATAACCGTTGATGTTTCATGGCGTAAACAATATTGTGGTATATTTAAA
>CAZTUV010000160.1:0-4652 GCA_964616595.1 uncultured Alistipes sp. | reverse complement strand
ATTTTTAACCCCGATGTCAAATCTGATATCGGGGTTTTTGGACAGGCTGAAAGGACGGACTTAGTTATCCGTCCTTTTTTATTATTTAAGCATATTGTTAACTGCACTTACAAGAGCCTTTACAGAAGAAGTTATAATATCATTGTCAATTCCAGTTCCCCAGTAATTTTTGCCGTTATTATCAGTGATTCCGACATATGAAACAGCTTTTGATGTTGAACCTATTTCAAGAGCGTGTTCGGTATAAGTGTTTATATTATAATCGATTTCGATATATGAACGTATAGCGTTACTTACAGCATCAAGACGACCGTTTCCGACGGCGGATATAACAACGTTTTCGCCATTATAGTTTAAATTTATTGTGGTTTCTATGCCGTTTTTCTGTACAAAATGTGTTTCAGCGACATTGACGGGCGAAACTATATTGATATAATTCTGCTTGAATATTGAATAAACTTCATCAGGCATAAGTTCCTTGTGCTGGTGGTCGGAAATACCTTTTACAAGATAACCAACATTTTCACGCATTTGTTTTGGAAGATTATAACCGAAATTTGTTTCAAGAATATAACCTATGCCACCTTTTCCGGACTGGCTGTTAATTCTTATAACATCTGCTGAATACTCTCTTCCAACATCGGACGGGTCAAGTGGTAAATAAGGTACAGTCCAGTGAGAAGTATTTTTTTCTTCACGCCATTTCATACCCTTTGCAATTGCGTCCTGATGCGAACCACTGAATGCTGCAAATACTAACGCTCCACTATATGGCTGACGTTCGTAAACTGACATTCTTGTAACACGTGTATAAAGTTCTGTTATTCTTGGAATATTGCTAAAATCTAATTCAGGGTCTATCCCTTGTGAATACATATTCATAGCGAGAGTTATAATATCAACATTACCTGTTCTTTCACCGTTTCCGAAAAGAGTACCTTCAACACGGTCAGCACCGGCAAGCAGACCCATTTCTGTATCAGCAACTGCACAACCTCTGTCGTTGTGAGGGTGAAGTGATATTATAACATTTTCACGATTATTAATATTATCGCACATATATTCGACTTGATTTGCATAAATGTGAGGCATTGACAGTTGTACTGTTACAGGAAGATTTATAATAACTTTATCATTTTCAGTTGGTTGCCATATATCAATTACGGCATTACATACTTCAAGGGCATATTCCGGTTCAGTACCTGTAAAGCTTTCTGGAGAATATTCAAATCTGAAGTTGCCTTCATACTTTTCTCTGAATTCTTTACAAAGTTTTGCACCAGTTATGGCAATCTCTTTGATTTCTTCCTTACTTCTGCGAAAAACTTGCTCACGCTGTGCAAGTGAAGTGGAGTTATACAAGTGAATAACAGCGTTTTTACAACCTTTGAGGGCTTCAAAGGTTTTTTCTATAATGTGTTCTCTTGATTGTGTGAGAACTTGTATTGTTACATCATCTGGAATAAGATTCTGTTCTATGAGAGTACGGCAAAAAACATATTCAGTTTCAGAGGCGGCAGGGAATCCAACTTCAATTTCTTTGAAACCGATTCTTACAAGTTCTTTGAAAAACTCAATTTTTTCATCTAAACTCATTGGGGTTATAAGTGCCTGATTACCATCTCTGAGGTCGACACTGCACCATTGTGGAGCTTTGTCGATATAGGACTTTTGAGTCCATTTCATAGATGTTTTAGGTGCTTCAAAAAACTGTCGTGTATACTTTTGATAATTTTTCATAATAAAAACCTCCTTAGAAAAATAAAAGTCCCTCCTATGAAATACATAGGAGAGACGAAAAAATCCGTGGTACCACTCTCATTGACGTAAAAAACGCCCGCTCATCTGCATCATGAAATGCATATCTCTATAACGTGAGAAATCCGGTCAAGCTTAATTGAAACTTTCAGCCGACTGCTCAGGGAGGAGTTATAGCCCGAAAATTCTACTGTCTTTCAGCAAACGACAGCTCTCTGAAAAAATTATAACTGGCTTTTATTCCCGTCAACGCATTTAATAATATCATTATATAACGGCTTTTAAATTTTGTCAAGAGATTTTTTGAAAAAAATATAAAAACATCTTTGATTATTAAAATTAAATTCGACAAATTTTTTTTATATAAAATATTCAGAAATTTTTCAGATAGACTTGACTTTTTACTAATAATATAGTAAAATATTATTAATTGTCATACAGACAGAATAAATATATTTTCAGGAGGCATGACCGTGAAAAAAATTAGAAAATCTACTTTCTTCATTGTCGTTGCTTTAATTACGCTGTTTTGTGTGTCATCTGTAATCGGTCTTGATTACATTTATGGTGATAACACAACAACTATCATTAAAGGTGTGGACGATATCCGTCTTGGTATTGATATCAAAGGCGGTGTTGACGTTACTTTTGCTCCGGCTGATGATGCAGATGCTACTCCGGAACAGCTTAATGCGGCAGCAGCTATTATTGATACCCGTCTGGCTACACTTGGCATTACGGACAGCGAAGTTTACAGCGACGAACAAAGTGACAGGATTATTGTGCGTTTCCCATGGCAGGCAGGTGAAAGCGATTTTGACCCGTCTGAATCTGTTAAGGAACTCGGCGAAATGGCTACCCTTACTTTCCGTAAAGGAACTGATTATGAAGTCGATGATGATGAAAATATCATTCCTACTGGTGAAATAATTCTTGAAGGTTCGGATATAGCAAGTGCAACAGCTGTATATCGTGCCAATGATAGTTCAGGTGAATACCAGAATTTAGTTGAACTTCAGCTTAATGATTCCGGACGTGAAAAGTTTGCAGAGGCTACTTCAGAACTCGCCGGAACAGGTACTGCTATATCAATCTGGATGGATAATACTATGATTTCTGCTCCTACTGTAAGTAGTGCTATTACAGATGGAAGTGCAGTTATTTCTGGTAGTTTTACAGATGAATCTGCAAATAAACTCGCTAATCAGATTAATTCAGGTTCATTGCCCTTTAAGTTGGAAACAACAAGCTTTAAGACAATTGACCCTACAATGGGTGAAGGTTCACTTAATGCAATCCTTATAGCAGCTCTTATTGCATTTATATTTATTGCAATATATATGATTTCACTTTATCGTTTGCCAGGCGTTGTTGCAATAATTGCACTTTGTGGACAGATTGGCGGAAGTATTGCAGTTATTTCAGGCTGGTTCGGTTTTATGTCCGGAACAACACTTACAATACCAGGTATCGCAGGTATCATTCTTTCTGTTGGTATGGGCGTTGATGCTAATATTATTACCGGTGAACGTATCAAAGAAGAACTTCAATCCGGTAAATCTCTTGATTCAGCTATCAGAGTGGCTTATAAGAGAGCATTTACATCTATTCTTGATGGTAATGTAACAAACGTTATTATAGCAATTATACTTATGGGAGCATTTGGTGTTCCGGATAGCTTCTTCTCAAAGATTCTTAATAATACAATATTCTTCTTATTCGGTGTAACCGCTGAAGGTACTGTATATTCATTTGGTGTAACACTTCTTGCTGGTGTTGTCCTTAACTTTATAATGGGTGTTTTCTTTGCAAGAATTATGGTTACTTCTCTTTCAAAATTCAAATGTTTCCAGAACAAAAAGCTTTATGGTTACAAGGAAAATGTTAAGGAAAGTAAAAACTTTGATTTCTGTTCAAAGAAAAAAATGGTTCTTGGTATATTGATTGGCGTTGTTGTACTGTTTGCAGGTGGAATTGCTATAAGAGGTACAAATTTTGCACTTGAATTTAGTGGCGGTACAATGATTACATACGATTATACAGGAGAAATCGATACCAATAAAGTCGCTGATACTGTTAAGGAAATCGTAAATGTTCCTGTCAGTGTCAGAAAAGGTGAAAGCATGGATTCAGATGAAAAACAAATTATTATTTCATTTACATCTGAAGATGGTCTTAATGTTGACAGACAAGTTGAAATGTCAAATGCACTTAATGAAAAATTCCCTGATAACAGTTTGGAATTGTTTGATTCAACAGATGTAAGTCCGTCATCTGGTCGTGAATTCCTTCTCAAATGCCTTGTTGCAGTAGTATTTGCAGCTATTGTTGTAATTATATATATTGCAATACGTTTCAAGAAAATTGGCGGTTGGTCTGCTGGTGTATGTTCAGTGCTGGCACTTCTTCATGACCTTATTGTAGCACTTGCCATATCCGTTTTGCTTGGATTTGAGATTAATTCAAATACAGTTGCAGTAATCCTTACAATTCTTGGATATTCAATTAATAATACTATTGTTATTTACGACCGTATCCGTGAAAATAAAAAACTTATGCCTAAAGCTACACTTAATGAACTTATTAATGCAGGTTGTTCACAATCAATGACACGTTCAATAAGAACATCTGTTACAACAATCAGTACAATGCTTGTAGTAACAATTGTTGTTGCAATAAGTGGATATACTTCATTGCTGACATTCTCTGTGCCACTTATGTTTGGACTTATTTCGGGTACATATTCTTCAATATTTGTCGCACCTGTAACATGGTCATGGTGGAAATCACGTAAAACTAAAAATTAATCGATAAAAAAGACTGTTTACGCAGTCTTTTTTATTGACAAACTTAAAGTAATAAATTATAATATAATCATGTAAAGAATTATATTA
>CAZTUV010000159.1:0-4672 GCA_964616595.1 uncultured Alistipes sp. | reverse complement strand
AAATTTTTAACCCCGATGTCAAATCTGATATCGGGGTTTTTGGACAGGCTGTAAGTCCGGTGTTATGCCGGACTTGATTTGGTTTATGAACAGTTTCACATTGGAATTTATCCTTAAAAATATGCACCTGCAAAAACTTTTGCATATTTCTATTATTTAAGTATAGATATTTTTCTTTTGTAAATTCTTCTGAATAATAGGAAAGCTATAATTGCTGTTAATGTTTCTGCAATTGGGAATATTGTCCACAATGTCCAGCAAAGAGAACTATTGGACTTTGCCATTCCTGCAAAAACTAATGCAAATGGGAATATAAATAGAAGTTGACGGCAAACGGATATTATAAGTGATTCTATTCCTCCATCAAGAGCTTGGAATATTCCCTGAAATGCAATATTTACACCTGCAAACACAAAACTAATTGAAATAATACGCATTGCACTTATGCAAAGACTTTGAGTTTCGCCTGAAAGTCCAAAAATATTTGAAAAAGGTATGGCAAGTATTTCTAATGCGATAAGCCCAACGAACATTATAATAAATGTATAGAGTTGTCCATATTTTATACTGTCACAAATACGTTTTTTATTGTTCATTCCCATGCTAAAGGCTGTTATAGGCATTATGGCATCACGCATACCAAATGACGCAAAAAGAATAAATTGTTGTATTTTATAATACAGACCATAAGCAGTAACCATTGATTCACTTATTCCACCAAGGATAATATTAAGACCATATGTCATTACTGAAATCAAAGCTTGTGAAAGTATTGCTGGAAATCCAATAATATATATCTGTCGGATAATATTTAATGATGGTTTAATATAACAAAGTTTTTTTGATATTACTTTATTGATTTTAATATGGAATATAAATGCTACAATAAATGATACAATTTGTCCGATAACAGTTGCGTATGCTGCTCCTTTTACTCCAAGTTCAGGACAGCCAAGCCAACCGTAAATCATAATCGGGTCAAGTATTATATTTGTTAATGCACCAGAAATCTGTGCTATGGTTGAATACATTGAGTTTCCTGTTGCCTGCAATAGTTTTTCGTATACAGCAAACAATGACGTTCCAAAGGAAAATATACAGCATATTCGTAAATAATCAATTCCCATTTCAGCTATAATGGGATTATTAGTTTGGGAGTTTATATAGAGTTCTGAACCAAAAATTCCAAATAACAAAAATACTATAAATATTATTATTCCTAAAAATGTAGCATTACCTGCTGTTTTGTTAGCACGTTCGTTATCACCTGAACCAAGACTTTTGGCTACAAGAATATTTGCACCGACACCTGTTCCTATGCCTATTGCAATCATAAGAACCTGCAAGGGAAATGCAAGTGTTAATGCATTAAGGGCGTTTTCACCGCCGGTTTTCATGTTTGACAGAAAGGCACTGTCTACAATATTATAGACTGCCTGTAATACCATTGAAATTATCATAGGTATTCCCGTTGAAAGCATAAGTTTTTTGATTGGCATTTCAGCCATTTTGTTGTTCATATAATTCTCCTTTTATAAAAAAATAAAATACGTGTAGCAATGGCTATGCTGGATTTATGCCATTGGCTACACGCATTTTTTAGTTGAGATAGTCACCCACTGGGCTAGTATTGTATTGCTTGATAATCTTGATTATAACAGAACCGTCATTCTGAGTTGTTTCATCGATAATCTTGAATTGTGTCTTATTTTTTTCAAGAGTATTTTTATAGTTTTCAACTTCAGACTTGATTTGTTGTCTGTTAAATTCATTTGATATGCCGTCTTTGAGCATAAAATGAATTGTCTGACATATACAAGCTGATTTAATACGTTTCATCTGCTCACCTCCCTCAGCGGTTACGGATTGCAAAATCATAACGCTTAAATTAAATATGTACCTTATGTTGAAATATAACTTCAAAGTCATATTATAAGTTAATTATACATTTTTTGAAAAGATTTGTCAATTAGCAATTTTAACAAAAATCAGTATTAGTATGTTTGATGAAAAAATTAATAAATAATTTTTTTGCTATATGGAGAAAAAAATTGTGGGTTTTAATTGATTTCTATAATTTTTCATGTTATAATAGCATATATATGAACGTTCTATATTAAGTATAATAAATGGAGGTTTTATTATGAAGTCGAAAAAACGTTTATTGGCTATCACATGTGCGGCTATGACTTTGTGTCAGTTTGCGGTTAATATTCCACAAGTTAATGCGGCAGATGAATTAGCAGAATCACTTGCAAATGATTCGGGATTAGACTATGACTTTGCAAGGGCATTGCAGTATTCCATTTACTTTTATGATGCAAATATGTGCGGTACTGGAGTTGAAGAAAATAATCAGTATTCATGGCGTGGTAATTGTCATACTTATGATGCTGAAGTTCCGCTTGAACCTATGAAAGGCTCAAATAGTTCCGGAACTAATCTTTCACAGGAATTTATTGATAAATATAAAGATATTCTTGACCCCGACGGTGATGGATATATAGATGTTGCCGGTGGATTTCATGATGCCGGTGACCATGTTAAATTTGGTATGCCTGAAAATTATGCGGCTTCAACTGTCGGCTGGGGGTATTATGAATTTCGTGATTCATATATAAAAACAGGTCAGCAGGAACATATTGAAACAATATTAAGATATTTTAATGACTATCTTATGAAATGTACTTTCCTTGATGAAAATGGCAACGTTATAGCACATTGTTATCAGGTGGGAGACGGAGATATAGACCACTCTTACTGGAATTCTCCGGAAGTTGATACAATGGCAAGACCAGCATTCTTCCTCACTGCTGACAAACCTCAAACTGATTATGTTGCTTCAGCAGCAGCCTCTCTTGCTATAAACTATCTTAACTTTAAGGATACTGACCCGGAATATGCTCAGAAATCCCTTGACTATGCAAAGGCGTTGTTTAAATTTGCAATGGATAATCCAAAAGAATTGAGCGATAATGAAGATGGCCCTAAATCATATTATCGTTCGAGCAAATGGGAAGACGATTATTGCTGGGCTGCTGCATGGCTTTATAAAATAACAGGTGAACATAAATATCTTGAGGAAATATACCCTAATTATGACTATTATGCCGCACCATGCTATGTTCATTGCTGGAATGATGTGTGGGGAGGAGTTCAATGCGTCCTTGGCGAAATTTCAATGGATAAGCCACTCAGAGAAGGGGAGTATGTTTATCCGGACTTTATAGACGAATACAAGGAAACAGCTGGAAAAAGTCCTTATGAAGAAATGAATTGTTGGGATTCGGTGGCAAAGGCTGTTGAAACTTATATGTCCGGTGGAGTTGGTACGATTACTCCGGCAGGTTATTGGTGGCTTGATACATGGGGTTCGGCGAGATATAATACAGCTGCACAATTGGTGGCACTTATTTATGATAAGTACAATAACAATGGACAAGCTGGTGAATATAGTCAATGGGCAAAGGGTCAGATGGAATACCTTATGGGCAATAATCCTTTAAATCGTTCATATATTGTAGGATATAATGAAAACTCTGTGAAATATCCACATCATAGAGCTTGTTCAGGACTTACAAAATGTGAGGATACTGACGAACATAGATATGTACTTTATGGAGCATTGGCAGGAGGCCCTGATAATGAGGACGGTCATAATGATACAACAGCAGACTGGATTTATAATGAAGTGACTATTGACTATAATGCTGCTTTTGTGGGTGCTTGTGCCAGTCTGTATGAATTCTTTGGTACTGATGATATGAAATCTACTACGGATTTTCCACCTGCTCCTTCATTCAGTGGGGAAAATGGCGGTAATAATTATTGGGTTAACGCTTGTGGTATAGATGACCTTAATTCCGATGGCTGTGGAGTAACTAAAGTTTCATTTATGGTAATGACGGATTCTACAAAGGTAAACAATAATATTTCAGTAAGATATTATTTTAATAGTTCAGAAATTTCTGATGTAAATACGGTTAAAGCAAGTAAACTTTATGACCAGTCAGAAGTTGAAGCAGGAGCAACAAGCACAATTAGTGGCCCATATAAGTATGATAAGCTTCCCGATACTTATTATATTGAGATAGAATGGGACGGATATAATATAGCAAATTCTGGCAAAAAATATCAATTTACTGTTGGAATGTATTATGGAGATAATTGGAATCCTGAAAACGACTGGAGTTATGATGAATTGACAATTTACAGTGATGACGGAGCTTTCTTTGGTACGGGAAACGAAGTTAGAAATGATAATATATGTGTTTATTCAGATGGCGTACATATAGGAGGTGTTGAACCTGATGGAAGTACTCCTGAAACAGGTGAAAATACTTCAGATAATGAAAGTATCTATTATGGTGATGCTAATTGCGATGGTCAGATAGGTGTTGCAGATGCTGTAATTATAATGCAGTCGCTTGCAAATGCTGATGATTATCAACTTAGTGAGCAGGGAATAAAAAATGCTGATGTCGTAGGAAATGATGGCGTTACAAGTAGTGATGCTCTTGCAATGCAGATGTTTTGTGCAAATCTTTTGAAACAAGAAGATTTTCCTCTTGATAAGCTTGCATGATATAAAAAACTTTCCGGAGTTGTCCGGAAAGTCCAGTCTGTTGAAAAAGGTCCAGTATAAATCTGGACTTTTTTTATATAATATGGT
>CAZTUV010000158.1:0-4687 GCA_964616595.1 uncultured Alistipes sp. | reverse complement strand
AAGGCTATAAGCCTTTATTTGTGGTATTTAATCATCAATTTCATATTTGTAAATATCGTTGTGTTCTTCTTCGAGATATTGTAAATACTCTGACAATTCATCATCAGTAAAAGCACCATGTAATTTTTCTATAGCACAAGCAAACACACGAAATTTTTCGGCATGATAGTATAGATTATCATACGCACCGAGAATAATTTTATTCGTCTGTTCTTTAGCGCCTTTTTCCCAATGCTTTCCCTGTTCGTCCCATGATGCAAGGATTTCACCATTCAAAGCGTGCTTTATTTCTTCTTTTTCATGACTACAAGCTTCGCCAAAGGTCATTTCGCTACCATACTTTCCCATTTTCTCACCACCTTTCAAACATAATTAAAACGCCCTTTTAAGAGCGTTTTAAGACATATTCAATGAATTCATCACTAAGTTTAAGATTATATTTTTCAAAGTAATATATATGATAATCATTCCAATAAAACAAATCCTTTTCCTGATACATTCTAACTGGGATATCAGTTTTTTTATTAGTAACAATATCTTTTACCCAACTGCCTGAATAAGTCATGGGCTGATGTTCCTTAAAAAATTGCAATATTATTGATTTTTGTTTTTTTTCGAGTGTTTCATTATTGTTGTTAAGTGTTTCAATTTTAAATGAATTGCCAACTGGGAAATCTGTTATACACTTCATTCAACTACACCTTCCTTGGATAAAATAATTTCATTATACCTTTAGGATTTATAGGGTCAAAATCATCATCTACAAAAAAAGTTCCGTTTGGATATATATTAATTATTTGTGTTGGAGCTTCAACCTGAACTCCTAATTCATCAGCAAGTATCTGAGCAAAACAATTTCCTGTTTCCGTTGTATCTCCTGTGGAGCATGAGAGAAGTCTAACCTTCGACCCTTTTGGATAATCTTCACGGTTTCTTATTATGCTTGCCAATGTATATGCATCTATTTCTTCACCAAAAAATTCTGCATATGTAGGAGCACCGTGAAGTGCAACATCATAATAATCTTTCTTTGGCGGAACATTTCTTACATATGATGCAAATTTGTTTGTGGCAGTATCGACAGCAAATATCGGTCTTTCTTCTGATATTCCTCTGCTTATGATTTCAAGTCTTTTCTGCCTTGATTTTTTTATTTCGTATGGTCTTATTTTACCACCTGACGAACCAAAAGTCAAGCTATTTTTCACTTTTCCTGCGATAGATTTGTTATAGCCGACAACTGCTGTTCTGTCAGTTCTGACAGGAAGATTATTAGCTGCACTGAATTTTTCAAGAGCCTGTTTTCTGTTTTTAAGAGTTGCAGAAGCTCTCTTCAGACCTTTATCATCTCCGAGTTTTTCAAGAACCATGCATTCACGCTTTGATTTTCTTACACGCCGTTCAAGTTCCCTCTGGTGTTGCGAAAGCCGGTATGCCTTGTCGTTTGTATCCTTGTTGTACGGAAAATATCTCTGTACAGAAACTCCCTCTATGTACGGATAAATCTGATGACCGCAATTTATTCCAAGAAGTCCGTCAGGCTGTCCGTATGAAGTGTCTTTCCAGTGCGGATATTTTTGAGATTTATTTGACTTGTCAAAAATTCTGCCCTGATATTTTGCACATTTCGGTCTCGCTCCGCTATGGCTTGAAACTTCAACAAGATTTATGCCATAGTCACTCATGCGTTCCATTTGTGCGGTATTTGCCGTATTTGAAAGAGTCGTTCGGATATTCATATTAATGTAGGCTTCCGGAGACCATTCACGCCCCAGTTTATCCACGAATGCCGGAATACCTTTTGCTGTCATTTCCTGTATGCACTGACGCATTGCAGACTGACGACTTTCGATTCCAGTTATAACTTTTCCGGTCGCTTTGCTGAGCATGGCAATATATTCGGGTTTATTGGCGATTTCTGCTGTCTGATTTATGATTTTTCCTGTTATGCTTTTCGCTTTGTAAAGCATGACCGTATTCACCATGTTGAGAGAATTTTTTGCTTGTTTATTATACGATTTTAAAACTTTAGCCATAGTATCCTCAACAGGAACGTTTGTGCCGTTTATTATGCCGTCCTTTACCAGTTGGCGAAATCCTCCTTCAAGTTCGTTTATCGCCGTAAGAGAAGCCGTTTCAAGAGCCTGCGACAAAAGAGAAGGCGACATTCCGGCGTAATTTGAAATAGTTTTAATGTTTGCTTTGTCCAGTGCTCCGAGCTGTGCAAGCATCTGGATTTTCCATTGTGCTGTCGAACTGTAGATATCACCGCTTTTCAAATAATCCGCAATATTTGAGATTAAATCCGTTTCGAGACCGGTGTATAAATCAGACATTCCCTGGCTCATCTGCTGTATCTGTGATTTCGTCATCCGTTTCACTTCCATTCATGAAGTCGTCAACTGCAAGACCGTTTACAGACTGCTCCTTTGAAATACGTTCGATTTCTTCGAGAGCGGTTTTTTCGTCGCATTTCTGAACGTCCATAATTGCTTTGAGTTTTGATTTGAGTCCTGCCTGAACAAGCTTGATATTATTGTCAATCAGCGTGTTATCATCAATTATGATGTTGTCATTCCAGCTGACAGTGACCGAATATTTTTTCTTCGGAATGGCATTCAGATAAATTCCGGTGGCTATCAGAGCATGAACTACTGTTTCGATGCCTTCAGCAAAAAGATTTTTGTTATTTTTTATTGTTCTTGCTGTTTTGCTGTCCTGAGATATTACTTCAGTTGCAGTTTTCATTCCCTGAACCGCATCAAATGAAAGCGTTCCAGCTGATAATCCTACCTGAAAACAAAGAATATTCAGCAATGCATTGATTGCTGATACGTGTTCATTGACTCTGAGTACAACGGTATTATCAGTGATTTTCAGATTTTCGCTGTCCTCTGTTTTCAAAGCTATAAATGCTTCATCATCTGCATCAAAGTACCTTTCCATCTGACCTGTTTCGTGGTTGACAACTGTCTGGATACACTGTGCAGGAACGATTATTCTTTTCTTTCCGAGTGTAAACTCTCTAGAAAGGCTGTCAAATGCAATGTCAAGGGCTTTGAGAGTATCAAGAGCATTAGCATAAATACTCATTCCAAGAGGTACATCATATTCATAATTATTTGAAACTGATGGCTTAAAATACGAAAACATTGGTATTCCCGAATCTGCATACACAGTTTTATCTGGAAGTCCTGAGAAAAGTTCTGACAATATAATTCTTTCCCCGGCAGCATACGATTGTGATGACTTAAAAAGCCTATAATCTACCATACCTCCGCTGTGTCGTTCGTAAAAATTGTAATAACTGCCATTTTTGTAAATCTGTGAACTGAAAATTCCGTCCGTAATGCTCTTACCGTTCCAACCGCAAGGCAAAAATCTATCGGCATGAATATAATCGATAACAGGTTTTCCGTCACAAATATATATTTTAATGCTTCCACCGCCAAGAGCATATGTTTGTGCTATAAATTCAGGCATATGCTTCCAGAATCCGTTTTTATCCAGACAATTATTGATATATTCCTGATATTCCTTATCATCAATCACAATGTTTACTTGTTCGGAAAATGTCAGTTCTGAACAACAATCGCAAAGTACTTTTGCTGTGTTAAGCATATTAAGTTTTCTGTCGCCTTTGCTGTGCAATCCTGATTTTTTAGTGCTTTTCCATGGAGGATTATTCTCAAATATATTCTTCCACTTGTCAATGCATTCCGAGTAATACCCCGAAATATTCGGAACTGTTATTTCAGGAAACGCTCTCTGCACATCTGATACAATAATTTTCATCACCTCATTTCAATAATATCATTCATAAACGGTTCTGCACTGTATTCAAGTGCGTCAAGGCTGTCAATGTTATATTCTCCGTTGTCAAGCCGGACATCTTTCATACTTTTGCTGTCCCATATGGCTGACTGCAACGCTTCAATCAAATGTGAACAATGTTTCATAATAAAGAATCTTTTCTGAGCCATGATGCTATTAAAAAATCTTATTCTGCCGATTATTGCAGATTTTCTTGCATTGTGTATATTTATCGGAATGCGTTCAGACATTACAGCGGATTTTATGCCTTTTATGAGAACTTGTTCTGCCGAATCGCAATACATATCATATACTTTGTATTTCTGCTGACATCTGCGAATAAATCTGCACACATCTTTTTCGAGTTCGGCAGGCGATATGATTTCTTTTCTGTAATATTCGTCAAGTATGATGACTTTTCGCATAGACTTTGAAAATCCTGTACATATCATTGCATGAGCTGATCCGTTTCCGCCAAAGTCCATGCCAATTGTGCAGAATATTATATCATCAGGAATTGCATCAACAATGAAATTGTCCGGATTATCAGCAAATTCTTTATAAATAACTCCTTCGGCAGCTACCCACAACCCTTTAATATATCGGTCGTAGAAAACGCCAGAATACATTCGTTCATAACGCTGTTTCACCTCGTCAGACAGGGAAAAATTATCATCCATTGTGAAATGAAGATGAAGCCTGTTCTTCTGCATAGCCTCCTTGGAACTGTCGTCAACCCACTCTTTAAAGAACCAGTGTAGACTGTTACTAGGATTGCAGTTAAACCAGAGTTTAGAACCGGTTACAGAACATCTTGCAAGAGCCTGTTCAACGAAAGAACGTGGCATTAAAGCTACCTCATCAAGAAGAACTC
>CAZTUV010000157.1:0-4713 GCA_964616595.1 uncultured Alistipes sp. | reverse complement strand
GCAGTTACCACCGATTCGTGAAAGCCTGTGACCGCATTCCGAACAGTATGTACGGTTTCTGATTTCCTGTAAATCTTCCGGAATTACGCTGACGGAAGTCGCCTTTGAAATTCTTTTTTCGTTTGCCTGAGTAAAAATATTTCGCTGATGATCTGCGGATATTTATCGTTTCCGAGATACCTTTCTTTCTCGATAATCCTCTTGACCATGTTTTTATTCCAATGTTCAGAATTGGCAGTATATCGGATTTTTTCGGACTCCATCAGCTTTGCAATCTGCATTAAACTGCTGCCGTTCAGGTATTCCTCAAAAATTCTGACGACTGCTTTGGATTCTGTCGACTCTGTGATTATCTTACCGTTCCGCATACAGTAGCCAAACGGTATTGTACGATTTTTAGCCATAATTTCACTTCCTTTCACCAACAAGCATACCACATTTTCCAGCAGAAATCCAGTATCAAAACCAACAAAGAAATGTCCTGAAATTTGACTTTCAGGACATATTCCGCTATATTTTTTCTGTAAATTTCAGACTGCCAATCAGGTGAAATTCCAGCTCATTCTGATTTACAACTACAATCTTCTCAACTATACTTTCAAACGCTGATTCCTCAAATTCTGTAATCGGATTTTCACGCTTTTCAAAGTAATCTGTCAGCATTTCAATCTGTTCCAACGTTTCATCTTCATCATCGGAGCGAGTAAGTTTTTTCAGTTCTGATTGTAATTTATTTATTTTCGCCGTAAGCTCCGTGGTCTGTTCAAGATACTTCGCATTATCAAGAAATCCTTTTGTTTTCAATCGTGCAAGAACATGACTCTGTTCCCTTAATTTTGCGATTTCTTTATGAATCTCCATAACGTTGGAATTGCCGTTAAATCGGCGGATTTTCAGTTTCTGAAATGCTGCCTGCAAAGGTACAAGAATCTGCCTGTAATTGTAAAATAATTTGTTATACAATCTTATAAAAGCTGCATATATTTCACTTTCCATAATCCAGCCATTTTCACACAGATTGCCTTTACATCATGTGTCCGGCAAGTCCAGTAACGTTTTCCGTTGCAATTTTTAAATTTATATGTTGCTCCGCATTTTTGGCAATAAATTCTTTTTGATAAAATCAGATGATTATCAATATGTTTTCCGTTCCTTGACCTCATCAATTCCTGTGCCGTGTCAAAAATTGTTTTTTCAACTATCGAATCATTGACTTCTGTAACGTAATACTATGATTTTTCGCCATAATTTTTCTTTTTCATATGCGGAAGAGTTTCAGTAATATAGCTTTTCTGATACAGTGCATTTCCGATATACCGCTCATTTTTCAACACATACTGCACTGTTTTTGCCTGCCATAGTACGCATCGCTGTCCGCTCGGAATATTCATTTCATTTAGCATATCCGCTATTTTCCTCAACCCATATCCCGAAACATACCATTCAAACATCTGTCGGACTATTTCAGCCTGATTTTCATCAATAACAATTTGCCTTCTTCATTTCTGAATCCAAATGGGGGAGTAGAATTTCTGTATGTTCCGTTCTGCATACGTTTCTGAATGCTCCAGCGTACATTCTGCGAAATTGAAGTTGATTCTTCCTGAGCCAGACCTCCCATGATAGTTATCATCATTTCGTCGGTCATATTTGCGGTGTCGATACATTCTTTTTCAAAACATATCGTGATTCCCAGCGATTTCAGTTCACGGATATTTTTAAGACAATCCCTTGTATTTCGGGCAAAACGGCTTATCGACTTCGTATAGATTCTGTCGATTTTACCCTTTCGGCAGTCCTTCATCATTCTTTGAAACTCGTCACGCTTGTCCTCATGAGTACCTGTCACACCTTCGTCCGCATAAATATCAACTAAAATTTCCGTTTCTGAATCCTCAAAAATTTGGCTGTAGTACCTTGTCTGAGCCATGAAAGAATTCAGCTAATCCTCGCTGTCGGAACTCAATCTACAATATGCAGCACAGCGGGTTCTGACTGCTTTTTCTTCTGTTATTGTCGGCTGTATCACCGTTACTGTTGGCATATTTTCACGCTCCTTTCACTCAACAAGAATACCACATTTTTTATCAAAATGGTATCACCAAACCTGACAAATTTACTTGTCAGAATCTGTGGAATCCATACATTTATCGGCATCTGAAGCCACCCTGCAAAGGCACATTGTGAAAATCCCAACCGTTCCGCCGACCATGCAGCCGATTAAAAATCCAATCATGCCGCCACCTCGTATTCCCGTGCAGACGGATATTCCGAAAACATTTCTTTTTCATTGAGTTCGCTGATTTTTTTCTTCTGCTTGTCCGTCAGACAAGTCAGTGCCATCAAAAACGCCTCCATCTGATGGTACATAAATTCTGCCGTTCCATATTTATTCATTCACATTCACTCCCAGACTTATTTTGATTATTTCGTCGATATCCCGCATCATTCCGCTGTCCAGCGAGCCTACATACCTGCCTATCCGACAGCGGTCAAGCATTCTTATCTGCTCTGCAAGAATCGTGGAATCCTTCGGCAGACCAGAACCTCTGATTTTTACATGAACAGGAAGTTTACTCTTTTCCGCCGACGAAATCGGAACAGCGATAACTGTCGGACTATGCCTGTTCCCGACATCATTCTGCACAATCAGCACCGGACGGATACCTCCCTGTTCCGAGCCAATCACGGGATTCAGGTCAGCATAAAAAATATCCCCACGCTTAATCATCATTTTCATCACTCCAATTTTTAGGCGATTTAAAGCCTTTTTTATTTCTCACACAGCTGTGAAACGGACAAACATCCGTAGCCCTTGCATACCAGATACAGCCTCTGCACGGATGTTTGTCCGATAATTTTATTGTCGGAATCGGAATATTGATGCCGAATTTCTGCTGTAAATCAGACATTTTTTCATCGTTCATAAACCGCACTCCTTTCCGAATTTTTTTATGTAAGACGGCGGTCTGCAAATTACAGAATCCGCCGTAACCTTTTTGCCTTCGTCTGATTCTTCAGACGATTTTCCGTGATATTTGTTCTTAACAACCGTCACGGCGGAGCGTCAGAAACGATGAACAGCGTATTCATCTCATGGATTTCTTATCCCTCTGTGATTCTCACAGAGCCGTCCCCATTGCTTGAGTCTGTGGCTGGACGGAAGTAGCATTGTCCTCCTGCGTTTCATTGCTCACGGGAAGCTGTCCCGATTTCCGAACTTCATATTTTTCGCTCGCTCTTACGAGGTCTTGGCGTATGGTTCGTGCAGCTGACGAGATTTTATACCGTCCGCAGGATTCACGTATTTCTGATGCTGGCTATTCTGTTTTCAAGGTACTTTTCAGAAAAGCTTATTTTTTTGCCCTTCTATATCTCTATAGGCAGAAAAAATTCAATTTCACAAAAATTATTTTTTAAAATTTGAAATGTTTAGCAATTTTTAACAGCATTGCTTTGATTTTATATGACACACTTTGTTGGGTTTTACCAATTGCAAGTGCAGTTTCCGTTTCAGACTTCCCCTCAAGCACGACCATTTTAAAAACTTTCTGCTCCTCCGGAGAGAATGTCATCAGATACGAAAGAACATTCTGAAACAGAATTTTATCTTCAATACCCTCAAACATATCTTCATAGAAAATGATACTGCTGTTGTTTTCGTCAAGTTCCTCAAACGTTGGATAAATACCATCGCTGAGAGACGAAATGTATCTTGTGTGTCTCTTACGCTTAGCTTCCTCTTTATATTCGTTTTCACTGCACTCCAAAACAAAATTACCGAAGGAGATATAGAATCTTCCTTCGGTAATTATCATGTCCTTTATAAATTTTTCTTCGCTGACCTCTATGTACTTCTCACCATTCTGGTTGTTGTTATATTCAAAATACTTGACTTTCATTTTTAACCTCCGTTTTGATTTTCTTGTTTCGAATCAAAACGAAGGCTAAGGATATTCAGCTGTGCAGCACAGCCATTTATATCTGAATATCATCCTGTCCTTTCTCTGTATTCAGAAATGATGACATAAAAAAAGGATACAAATATATTCGCTTTATTTATTAAAACGATTGTATCTATATCCTTATTCTGTTTCTTATTTAATTTTCTTGTGAGCATAAAATACTCAGTTCCGATTTGTTAAACAATCTATGAAAAAATATGGAGCAGAACTTGCTTTAAAGGTTTGTTTTGCTCCATTAAATTTATCTTAAGCTGATAATATTATGTTCACCACAGTTTTGAAATTGTCAGTATTCTACTAAAAATTTAATTTATGCTTCCTTCACAATATCCATAAGCTAAAATTATAATTATTAAGCAAATCCAAGAAGTTCAATATCTATTGTTAAAAATTTGGTTATCATTTTAAATAAAGGCTGAAAGACATTATCATCTTTATTGCAATGTCCAAAGTATATTTGCTTTTTATATGAAATAAAATAACACCATCCATCTAAAATAGGTTTATCATTATATATGCCTATAGAATATATTGTTTCTATTTGATTTATAATTTCTGATAACTGTGAACTATTCAATTGTACACTACATTGTTTATCCAACTTATCTGTTGCAATTAATGAATTTATTTTATCATTTTTTCTTTTCCCTGAAAAAAATGATAATTCGTTATTGTCAATTATAAATACGTTTCTGAATAATTACCTGATGGATAAATCACAATTTTTATATTATCTTCATTTAAGTTT
>CAZTUV010000156.1:0-4732 GCA_964616595.1 uncultured Alistipes sp. | reverse complement strand
CTATATAAAAGAAATGACCATAAACGAATCTATAAAAAATGAATTATATAAACTAAGTGATGCAGTTTCATATACAAAGACAGAGGCTAAAAGTTTTAATAAATATTATCAATATGGCAGTATTAGAGAACCGAGTTTTACATCATCTCATTCTGTAACAAATTGTGGCGAAATTTGGAGCGCATATAATGCTATTTTAGATGGAGCAAAATTTAAAGATTTGTCGTTTCAGTCAGTATATAGTAAAAGCGGTGCATATTTAGATATGTGTGAAAATTGTCAACATACATTTATTAAATTTTTAGAAAATTAGGTGAGATAGAATGAATAAAGAAGTTCTGAAAATGTTTACTTTAAAAAAAGAAGGCGGATTTAATGATAATTCATGTTATATAAATGCAGATACAAAGGAACATCTCATTACAGAACTAAAAAAAATGGGTATGTCTGATGAATTAATTTATTTTTTTGAGGAATTCTCTGGAGTATCTATTGTTACAAAAATAAACACAAATAATTTTCAGTCATTTGATGTATTAATTCCAGATAAATTAATAAACAAAGAAATCATAATAGGCAGAATTTCATGTTATGGTCAGAGGCTTAATATTGTTTACTCTGGAGAGAATAAATGTTTTCAATATGAAAATGGTCAATATATTTCCAAAGATATTCAAGGATTGTTTGAATATCTTCTTTCTGATAAAAGTGTACAACCTATAAATATTTTACCTCAAACTTATAATATACTAAAAACATTAGGTTGGTATGAAGGAAGAAACATTGATGTTTCTAAAATAGTTGACAAATTCAAAGAAAACGGCATTTCACTGACTGATGTACAAATTGCATTTTTGCAGGAATTTGGAGGAATAAAAGGCAAAAGTGAAAATAGAGAATGTTTTGAAATTTTTATTGATGCAGAGGATTATCAATTCAAAAAAAGTAAACCTCCAACAAAAGATGATATGTATTCATATGGTTCACTTAACATAACTGGTTATGAAGAAAAAATTGATTTTCTTCTTGTGGGTGCTTATGGAAATCTTATGGTAAATTTATGGATAAGTTCTGATGGTAGAATTTTTACTGACCAAGGACAACAATTAGGAAGAACCATAATGGAAGCATGGCAAACTATATTATTAGATTAATTTTTATTATATTTTAAAATTAAAACCGCCTATCAGTTTTAAATCTAATAGGCGGTTTTATTATGTATTACAATACAGTGTATTCACGTGTAATATAGGGCTTTTCAGGGCTTATTTTTGCCCTATGAGTTTCTGATAGAGTTTCATCAGCTCCGCCACGCATTCGCTCTCTGTTATCTTCTTATCAAAGCCGTAAGCACTCATTACAGCTAAGTCGTTCTGCTGGTGTGCCTTACGAAGCTCAGGAGGCATTGTGAGTTCATCGTATATGTCGGCGAGAGAGCAATCAGGATATAATGCCCTTGCATTCAAGATAGTCTGTGCGGTATATTCTATGCGTTCTCGTTGCTCCGGTGTAGGATTGCACCATGGGAAATTGTTGTAAACTATGTCTTTTGAATAACGATAGTCGCTTTTTAATCGTCCACAAACGGTTCTTGTCCATGCCATATGCACATTGGAAGTCAGCACACCAAAGTGATACAAAGTTGCATTAGGAATAATAAGATTTGCATTTGTCGATATAACATCATTTCTTAAAAATCCGATAGGAATATATCTTCTGTTTTCAGATGATGTACTGGGAATGATAACATAAGTATCAGGATTATACGTTTCACGGAACGTTGTAGGTGTTTCGGCTAACTTCTGAGTTGCTTTATCAGTGCTATTCAGTCGCATTTCTCTGCACTTTTCCACTCTCTGCATAACCAACGGCATAGAACGCAATTCACTTGGTGAAACACCAACCAACCACAAGCAATAACGGTTAAGGTTGTTTATATACTCTTTCGCTCCCACAAGTTTCTTAATATACTTTTTAGCTTTAGGCTCTCTTTTTACGAAATCTGCATAATCAGCATCTTCAATAATAAGATTTCCGCCATCTGTTGGCTGACAACCCTTAGTAATGGTTGGAACATCACAAATAGGCTTTTTTCGGCGTTCTATCAAAACATTATTGGCATTTACCAAATAAGGACTGATATTTTTAACAAGCTGAAAATTCTCTGTATTATACAATCTTTTATCAACATCATTGTGCATAGTGCTAAAACCAATTATAACACAATGGACGTGTGCTTTTAAATTCGCCTCGCTGTCCCACCGAAAAGTCCGATATGCAAAATCAATATGTACATTGTTTTTAAAAAGACTTTTCCAAAGAATAGCTACCTGTTCTCCCTGAGTTATGGAATTCGTTGAAACAAAAGCCGTTTTGATTGATGTGCCTGTCATAAATTCAGCCGATTTTTTATACCAACCTGTTACATAATCCAATAACCCAGCCTTACTTTTTTCTCCAAATATATTAAATAATTCCGCTTTTTGTTGTTTCGAGACGTTACTCGCACCAACAAAGGGCGGATTTCCCATAATATAGCTTAATTTTTCCTTTGGAACAACGTCCGCCCAGTCAATGCAGAGAGAATTACCCTCAACAATGTTCGCATACGACTTCAATGGCAGGAAGTCAAGTGTGTGTTCAACGATTTCCTCCGTCTCCTGCATCATTTGACTTTCGGCAATCCAAAGTGCAGTTTTTGCGACAGTAACGGCAAAATCGTTGATTTCAATGCCATAAAACTGATGTATGCCGACTCTGATTAAATCATCATCAATGTTGAACTGCTTCTGACCGCCGTAAACCGCACGTAAAACTTCATTTTCAAGTCGTCTCAGGCTTATGTACGTTTCGGTAAGGAAGTTACCTGAACCACAGGCAGGGTCTAAAAACGTGAGTGTAGCAAGCTTGTTTCGGAAGCCGTCCAAACGTGCAAGGCGTGTCTTTTGTACTTTGATTTCAAGAATGTTCGCCAATTCTGTCTTTAAATCGTCCAGAAACAGCGGGTCAATGACTTTGTGGATATTCTCAATGGATGTATAATGCATACCGCCCGACCGACGTGTTTCAGGGTTCAGAGTGCTTTCAAAGACCGCTCCGAATATGGTCGGACTGATTTCCGCCCAGTTAAAAGTTTTGCTTGCACCATTAAGAAGCAGATTTACAATTTCCTCTGTAAATCGTGGAATTTCTATATTCTCGTCCGCAAACAGTCCGCCATTGACATACGGAAACGCCGACAAGTCGTCATTCATATATGGGTCACGGTCAAACGGTTTAGTGTCAAGTACTCTGAAAAGTTCAATAAGTTTTCCCCTAACTTCATTTATGTCAAATTTTTTCAGATAATTTCCAAACATTTTATGACTGCCGAAAATTCCTGCATCTTCTGCATACAAACAGAAAACCAGTCGCACGCAAAGCATATTCAGACTTTTAAGAGTGTCGGAACTATTAGGGTTCTTGTACTGCTTGAGTATCAGGTCATACAGCTTGCCGACCAGTTCACCGGCTTTCAAAGAAATTTCCATTTCACGTTTAATGCTGTCATTGTCTGTATCAACAAGGAATTGTAATCTGTAGAAGTCTTTCTGCAAATCTTTTAAGAAAATCTGTTCAGGCTCACCGTTAGGCTTCTCCATATCGTACACAAGAAACTCCGAGAAATTACAAGTCACTATCCAGCGTGGACGTTGAGAATACGGCAGTTCTGATGCATAGCGTTTAGCCTGTTGAAACGGTGATAAAATCGAGCCGTCAGACTGCTTTATGCCTTTTCTAAGGTCTTTTCCGAGACTTTTCTGTTCAATCATAACGTGAGTTGCGTTAACATACCCGTCAATAAAAGACGTATGGTCAAGCTTAACTTGTTCTTCAAAGATGATGTATTCTGTTGCATCAAGCACACCTAAGACGTTCTGCAACAGGTCAATCCAAAATCTTTGGCTTTCACCCTTTTCATATCCCTTGCCCGTCCACCGCTGTACAAACTCTTTCACCGATTTTTTTCTTTCATCTTTCATATTTGTTCACTCCCATAAAAATATAGTTCAATTATAACACAACCTGAAAACGCATTCAATAAAACAAACGTTCGCAAGTTTAAAAAGTGATTCGTCATTTTGCATAAAGAGTTGGTGTTGCAAGCGTTGCAAGGTGTTGCAAGCACGGAAAAAAATGCTTGCAACACCTATTTAAGGCTGTAAATAGCTGAAAAACAAGATAGTGTTGTAGGTGTTGCAAGCAAATTTCTTGTAAAAGTATAAAAAACAGCATTTTTGCTATTTTTTGTAACCGTTTTGTAACAATCACCTTTTACTTACTTCAAAAATTTTTATTTTCTATTAGAAAATGCTTGCAACGCTTGCAACAGTAACGCATTTTAAGCTATATACCGTAAAAAAAGTGTTGCAAGCATTTTTTTCACGTGCTTGCAACACTTTTACGTATTTTGTAGAAAAAAATGCTATAAATAGCTAAAAAGAGGTGTTGCAAGCATTTTTTTCACGTGCTTGCAACACTTATGGCAAAATGCACAAGCCGAATAATGCAAATGGCTATAAATAGCCAAAAAAAAGTGTTGCAAGCATTTTTCACGTGCTTGCAACACTTTTAAGGTGTTGCAAGCATTTTTTAAAATTGCTTGCAACACTTTAAGGCGTTGTAAGCATTTTTTTTAAATTGCTTGCAACACTTTAAGGCGTTGTAAGCATTTTTTTTAAATTGCTTGCAA
>CAZTUV010000155.1:0-4733 GCA_964616595.1 uncultured Alistipes sp. | reverse complement strand
TGTCAATAGTTTATAATTATTTTTCACAAAACATAAATAGAACCCAATTTATATAAATCAGGTTCTATTTTTTTATTAATCTTTATTTCTTTGAACTTTCTTAACAATTTTGTTAAATTCAAGTGCTTTTTCAATACTTCCTTCAACTTTAAGTTTACCAGTAGTAAATGCTACAACTGCGTCAAGTTTACCTTCACACATTTTAATAAAATTTTTTCCGGAAACAATAAATATACAATCACGGTCATAATATTCATATGGTTCAACGTAAACTTTTCTGTCCTTGAGTTCGATATAGAAAGCTCCTTCCCCTTCGCCTGTAATGTTAACCTGTACAGCAATGTGTCCTTCCAAATCATCGATTTCATTTGACAAAATCAATCTCTTAGACTCTGCAAATATTTCCTCATATGTCATATAAAGCACCCCCTTTCGCAATTGTATAATAATTATTTAATAATTTTTCCTTTTTCAGACTGATTACGTACTATTTTCTTTGAAGAAGTCCTGTCAAAATCATTTTCTCTTATTCTAAGACGGCGTATCGCTTTAGATGCCGGCACTGTCTTATTAATTGCATCGACAGTTTCACGGAACATTCTTGCAACAACATTTTCATCTGGATATAGTTCTTTATTAGGGAAAATTTCGGCACAGATTATATTCTCATCACTATAAACAAGAATTTCGCTTATAAAATCAAGACCTGCAAATTTATTTTCAAGTTCTTCCGGAGAAACATTTTCGCCATTTGAAAGTATAATCAAATTCTTTTTACGTCCGGTAAGGAAGAGTCTGTTTTCACCATCAACATACCCTAAATCGCCAGTGTGCAACCAACCGTCAGCAGTAAGAGTTTCGGCGGTATTTTCTGAATCTTTGTAATAACCTGCCATTACAGAATTACTTTTAACCATTATTTCCCCGTCGACTATTTTCACCTGACAACCATTAACAATAATTCCAACATCGCCATCACAGCTTATCTTGTACCTGCTACCAGTAGATATTCGTGGAGAACATTCGGTCATACCATATCCCTGTACAATTGATATGCCCATATCAAGATAATTTTTCTGAAGTTCCGGACGTAAATAAGCACCACCACTATAAATAATTTCCAATCTGCCACCAAAAAGTTTTTTAGCTATTTCAGACATTGGAATATCTGGTGCTGATAATGATGTATTTTTTATTATTTTATAAAGAGTTTCTGCAATCATCGGAACAAGTAATATTACAGTAGGTCTGAATAATTTTAAATTTTGAGGAATTCTCATCATTGAATCATTAAAACAAAGCACATTACCATAACGCAAAGTAAGAAGAATGTCACAAGTAAAACAATATATATGATGTATCGGAAGTACTGACATTAAAACATCATCAGCTGTTGATTCATTTTCCTGACACATTGTATTATCAATAAAATTACTATGTAATAACATAACTCCTTTACTTCTGCCGGTAGTTCCAGAAGTATATGATATTGTAGCAAGTGCAGACGGTTCCACAACCGGAAAGTCTTTTGGCTCAAAGCTTTCAAGTATTTTCGGCAAATCATTTTCCATTGATACAAAGACCTTAATAGCAGGGCATTTTATTTTAAGTCCACCAATCATTTTTTCAAATCTTTTATCATAAAAGAAAACAATTGAATCAGAACGATTAAGCAAATCGGCTATATCATCTTCATTTAATTGTGCATCAAGCGGTACAGAAACATTTCCTCCGCACACAATTCCGAAATAACTTATAAGCCAGGCATAACTTGATGCTCCGGAAACAGCACAATGAATCGGCTGAGAATCGCAAAATGTATTAACATAAGCCATAACTTTTTTCACATCATCACGAAATTGTATGAAAGTTTTATCAACAATATCTTTTCCGGATTTTTCTCTCACAAAAACTCTGTTTTCGTATTCATCTGCTGAAAAATCAACAAGTTGCTGAAGATTTTTAATATTATTTTTATCCATAATAATCTCCTTAATTATTGAAGCGACTCAAAATAAGTAATAGCCTCACCAACAGTATGCAGATTTATAATTTCAGACTCATCAACAGCGATATTAAATTCATCTTCAACATCTCCGAGCATACACATAAAATCATACGAATTAAGACCAATATCTTCAATAAAGCGTAAATCTGTTGTTATTTCCTCAGGATTAACCTCAACATAATTTGTAATAATTTCCTTAATTTTTTCAAACATAATAAATCACTCCTATATCATTTCAAGAATTTCGCCAATTGTTCTTGTTTCGTCCTCAATGCCTCTAAAAATAGCTCTGCATAGATAGTAATAAAAATATTCCATTTCATGTTCTGTAACAGCGTCTTTTCTGTATTCAAAATTAAAATTAAGACCGTTATCTTCCGGACGATGCATTACAGTAAGATAAAGTGGCTGACCGGCAACACCATTTGTATACCAGATACTTTTATATGGATTGCTTGGCATTTGATACTTACTACCATGAAATGTAAGTGGCTGATATGTAAGAGCCATGCTTTCATAACTTGTACCCGGTTTATTTTTCCAGTACTGACCTCTTTTCATAGTTAATTCGATAGGGTCATAATTTGCATGACGGAAAATTTTATTTTGTTCTGCCTGTATCATATGTAGTCCATCAAGAAAAGTCATATCTGGTTTCATAATTGTACGCATAGGGAAGAAATGTATTCTTGTACCACCGCATTTTTTTTCAGACAATGTACCACGCCTTGAAATGCAGGTTTTAACAGAAACGTCCTCCTCATTATCATTGAATTTTGACAGAACGGTTCTCAATCCCATAAGTAAAAGACTTGCCATAGGTATATTATAATGTTCACAGAACTTTATAAGACGCATTGATGCTTCATATTCCAGAGAGTACACTGAAATAGATGCTTCCGGACTTTTAGAAACAACCATTGCCCATCGCTGATTCGGGTTATTATTTTCACGACGTTGCGTAAGAAGTCGACCTTGTCCTGAAAAATCTGTATACATAGGTTCATTACACTGAATTTCTTTTTTCCAGAAATCCTCATCACGTTTTTTTGCAGGTGAATCATTTTCATACGCAAGGTCTTTCTCAAGCTGTTTTATATATGAAACCATAGGCTTAGGCATATCCGTATTATATCTCATAGAACAATAGATTTCGAGTACCATTTTTGTAAATCCGATTATTGAACTTGAATCCATAGTCATATGGTCAACTTTAAGATAAATTCCATTATATCCACCAGCAAGTTTTATCATTATTACTTGATTCATAGGGCTGTTATACCTTGCAAACGGTAAAGCAGTCCATTTTCTCATTTCATTGTGAGCATCTTCTTCATTTCTGTCAGAAAAATCACATAAAGGAATGTCACGTTCTTCAAAAGGTACAATATACTGAAAAACTTCCCCATTTTCGTCCTGAACAAATCTAAGACGCATAGTTTCAAACATTTCATAAGCCTTGTAAATAGCTCTTTTAAGCATTCCAAAATCCACATCTTCCTTGATGTAAAGACCAGTTCCTATACAAAGCACCTGAGCAGGACAAAAACGTATTGTATAGTTATGCAATTTTTGAGCTGAACATAATGGATAGCATTTCATAATTGCCCCATTGATATTTAATTCTTTCATTTTTCCTCCCATATCATATAAAATATTTTCCAATAAACGATATTATTTTTTCTTCATAAGCCGGAACATTTTCATAATAAGATGCTGCATGACCAGCATTTTTTACAATCATAATATCTTTTTCTGAAACACAAGCATCATAGTTTTGTCGACTCATATATACAGGAACAAAATCATCTTTTTCACCATGAATAAAAAGACATGGTATATTTGTATTTTTCACCGCTTGAATTGTCGAATAATCATTAAATCCATAACCTGCTTTTTTTCGGCACAAAAAATCGTTTATATCCATAATCGGAAAAGCCGGCATATGATAATCTCTTTTCAGGATATGCTTAAAAACTTCATATGGAGATGTAAAAGCACAATCAGCAACAATAGCTTTTACAGAATCACTTACTTCCTGAAATCCTGCTGTCATAAGTACAGTAGTTGCACCCATAGAGACTCCATAAAGCAGAATCTGTTTTGAATTATTAAAGCGTTCATTTATATATTTAATCCAGTTAAGGCAATCAAAACGGTCAAGTATTCCAAATCCGATATAATCTCCTCCGCTTTGACCGTGCCCCCTATGGTCTACTATTAAACAATCGTATCCTATTTTGTGAAAGAATACTGCAATAGAAGTACAATCACGCATACCACAGCCTGTATAGCCATGATTACAAATAACAAGTTTATTAGACTGTTTTTCTGCCGGAAAGTATTCTGCATGAAGTTCTATTCCATCACGTGCCTTTATGGTTACGTGTTCAAGTTTTTGTGCTGTAAGCCATTCACGATTAGGAACAATAAATTTTTTATACTCTTCCCATTGAGAAGCATTAGCCATTTCATTAATGTCAACTCTTAAAGTGTCTTGTCTTGGAATAGTTTTATTGAAAAGCGTTTTTGCACCATAAAGTCCTGCAACAGAACTCCCGCCGGCAAGCAAAGCTGTTAAAAATAGTATTTTAGACATAAATGTACCCCTTTTTCAGTTTTCCGACCATCAGTCGAATATCCAGTGCATTTATTATAACATTTTTTCGACCGTCAGTCAAGTGTGATTTACAACAATCAATTATCATAATTATTAATATAATTT
>CAZTUV010000154.1:0-4744 GCA_964616595.1 uncultured Alistipes sp. | reverse complement strand
TCATTACAATTAATTATATATTTTTATGCTATTCTTTTCAACCGTCGATTTTGTCGAATATTGTCGTGGCAGCCACATCTTTAATACAAGTAACACAAATCCTAAAAAGATTCTGGTTAATTTGCCAACAAAACAAATAAGTAATAATTTTTATACCCAAATTTAAGACTCAATCACAACACGGTTCAAAAGTACAAAAAATCTATTTACTATTATTTAAAAAATCTCTTGACATTTTCCGACATATATGATACAATATATTCATGAACCTTATCAAGAGTGACGGAGGAAACAGGTCCTATGATGTCCGGCAACCTTTCGCTTATGCGGAAAAGGTGCTAATTCCTGCGGTTTTTCCGGCAGATGAGGATTTTTTTAAGAATCAGAACGTTCCGGTAATTCGGAGCGTTTTTTAATTAGGAGGTATTTTTATGAGTAAAGTTTTTTTTACTTCTGAATCGGTTACAGAGGGACATCCTGATAAAATATGTGACCAGATTTCAGATGCAGTACTTGACGCAATTCTTGAACAGGATAAAAATGGACGTGTAGCATGCGAAACAGCTGTTACTACTGGTATGATTTTATGTATGGGTGAAATTTCAACTACTGCTAAAATTGATATACCAAAAATTGCACGTCAAGTAGTTGCTGACATTGGATATGACCGTGCAAAATATGGATTTGATGCACATACTTGTTCAGTGATTACAAGCATTGACGAACAGTCACCGGATATAGCAATGGGCGTTAATGAAGCTTTTGAATACAGAGAAAACAATGATGACAATGATGGACTTTCAAATGGTGCTGGTGACCAAGGTATTATGTTCGGATACGCCTGCAATGAAACTCCTGAACTTATGCCATTGCCAATTTCACTTGCTCATAAACTTGCATTGCGACTTACTGAAGTCCGTAAAGATGGTACATTGCGTTATCTTCGTCCCGACGGCAAAACTCAGGTTACAATAGAATATATTGACGGTCAGCCGGCAAGAGTTGATGCAGTTGTTGTATCTTCACAACATTCAGCAGATATTTCCCTTAATCAGCTTCGCAAGGATATTGAAGAATACGTTATCAGGGAAATTATTCCAGAAAATTTGATTGATGATGACACTAAGATTTTCATTAATCCCACAGGACGTTTTGTTGTCGGAGGTCCTCAGGGCGACAGCGGACTTACCGGAAGAAAAATTATCGTTGATACATATGGCGGCTATTCAAGACATGGTGGCGGTGCATTTAGTGGAAAAGACCCGACAAAAGTCGACAGAAGTGCTGCTTATGCGTCAAGATATATCGCCAAAAACATTGTCGCTGCCGGACTTGCCGATAAATGTGAAGTACAGCTTTCATATGCTATCGGAGTTGCTAAACCGGTTTCAATACTTGTTGATACTTTTGGTACAGGAAAGGTATCAGAGGACAAGCTGTCAGAAGCTGTCGAAAAAACATTCGACCTCAGACCAACTGCGATTATTGAAATGCTTGACCTTAGAAAACCTCAGTACAGACAACTGGCATCATATGGTCATATGGGTCGTGAAGAACTTGGCGTTGCATGGGAAAAGACTGATAAGGCAGAACAACTTAAATCAATAGTTTCTCAATAAGGAGGATTTTATGATGAAAAATTATGCAGAGATTACTTTTGAAAATCAGGTTTTTGCCGAAATACTCCATATCGCTGAATATGGAAAATATAATCTTAAACTTGAATCGGCTGAAAAAATTGAATCTCCTAAAAGTTCTGTTGACGTATTGAGAATGATTTTTTCACTTCTTGAAGAAAATTCAGATACACCAGCCGGAAAAGTTTACATGGGTAATCAAATGGAAATTCTTCACCGTACAATGCTTGAACTCCCAGAAGTTATAAATAGTTTCAGAGATATTGAAGTTGCAATAACAACAACTGTTGAAGATATTGAAGGAAATATTTCGGAAATCAAAGCAGTTACAAAAATAACAACATCTGAAACAACAGAAAATGAAGATTAATTAAAAAAATACAGGGCAGTTTATTAAAGTGAACTGTCCTGTTTCTATGAGGTGAATTAGTGAAAAAAATATTTATAGTTGTATTTTTAATGTTAACAGCCTGCGGAGTGAAAAATCAAGATGTCAATCCATTAGGAGGAGTAAATTCTGAAGTAATATCAACCAGTTCCTGTACTACGGAATTGATTCAAACAACAAGCATTATTGAAGAGAATGATAATTCAGAAAAAGAAGTATTTATAGATGTTCCATATTATTCTCAGGAGGATTATCCGACAGGTTGTGAACTTGTAAGCACGTCCATGTTGCTTGCTTTTTATGGATTTGAATTAGATGCCGGTGAAATTATAAGTGAGGGTTATTTAAGTTCTGTTGATGTTGCTAAAAAAAGTGACGGTTTGAAATATAGTGGTAATCCTGACAAAGTTTTTATTGGCAATCCTCAATATAATACTGGTTATGGTTGTTATAGCGGAGCAATAATCCTTGCACTTCAAAGATATTTTGCACCACTTAAATATAAACTTGATGAAAATTACAAAATAACTGACCTTAAAGGAACTTCAATCAGAGATATTTGTGACGAATATATTAATAATGGTATACCAATACTTTTATGGGCAAGTATAGATATGAAACCAACTTTTCAAAGACTTTCCAATAGCTGGATTATTGAAAAAACAGGAGAGCATTATATCTGGAAATCAAACGAACATTGTCTTGTACTTGTCGGATATGATGAGGAATATTATTATTTCAACGACCCACTTGCGGGGAAAGATATTCCATATCTTAAACCAGTTGTTGAAAGACGTTACAATGAATTAGGTATGCAAGCCGTAGCAATTGAAGTCATTCCTTAATTATGCAATGTTTTAATTTAAAAATATCTCCATCTTCAAGGGTTATTATGTTAGTAACGTTTTCAGAATACAAAGAACCACAATCTTTTATTACTGGACCTATTGAATTTAAATCAGAATATATATACCATTCAGCATAATCAGATAAATTACCGTATTCTTCAAGTTCATAAGTTCCCGCCTCTATATCTCTGCCGACTATGAACATACCTTCTTTTTTGTGAGGGTCATTAATTACTTCTGGGTGCATATCAAGATTATAAGCGGTAGCCCACGAAAATTGAACATATCCGTCCCCTGAAATCTTTGCAATACGTGTGCCGTCGAAATGAACATATTCAGAAGAAATCTGGTTTTCACATTCAATGTCTGAATAAACTCCCTCTACTCCTTGACCGTCCGCAAGGTCTGGAACAAATATATAAGTGCCTTCCGGAAATTCCGTTCCTATCTGGTAAGTGCCGGACGGAAATATGCCTTCTTCTATAAAAGCATTGTCTGATTCATAGGTATTACTGATTATACAATCTTTCAGTTCAAGGATATCACCATTTTCAAGAGTTATTTCATCATATGATTCATATATTTTTCCGGAATCTTTAATTGTAGGGTTTATCGCATCAGAATCAGAATATATGTACCATTCGGCATTATCTTCTGTTTTTTCGAGTTCATAAAGACCGGCATCGATATCTCTTCCAACAATAAACATACCATCACAATAGTATGGGTTATTTATTATTTCTGGGTGCATATCAATATTGTAAGCCGTAGAAAATGAAAAATCAATATATCCATCACCAGATATTTCTACAATTCTTGTACCGTCGAATGGTCTGTCCATTGAAGAAATGCGGTTTATACATTCTGAATCGGAATAAACGCCTTGCACTCCATGGTAGTTATTTCCTTTTTCGGCAATAAAAATATAAGTGCCTTCCGGAAAATCTGTACCTATTTGGTATGTTCCGGCAGGGAAAATTCCATTTTGCTTAAAAAAATCGTTTGTATAGTATTCTGAAGGTTCTGCATAAACATTTTCAAATGACAATTCATCTAAGTTGTCATAAGATATTGTTTGATATTCGTCATAAGTAATTGGATAAGAATAATCTGTATCATTGTTCATATAAAGATTATGGATTCCACATAGAGCTATAACGGTAAAAATAGTAAAATAAAATCTTTTATTAGGTTTCAATCTGCGTTTTTTATGTTTTTTCTTTATAGGAAAACTCAAAGTACTTAAAGATTTTTTAGTGAATATTTTATTTTTAGATTTTTGGGTATTGTGTTTTGCCTGTTTGTATTCTATTTTCTGGGGCGGAACGGAATTATTCACAGGCATATCACAGTATTCACAGACATTTCCATAAACTCTTGCACCACAATGTTCACATATAGTCATAGAAACTCACCTCGCATATTTGTTATAATAATTATAACATTTAAACACATATCAGTCAAGTTACAATATTATAAAAAAACAGGGTACTCCCTAAGGAATACCCTGAATTTCTTGAAAATGTAGATTAAGCTCTTTCTACCTTACCAGAACGTAAGCATCTTGAGCAAGCGTATACATGACAAGGAGTTCCCTTGACGATAGCCTTAACACGCTTTACATTAGGCTTCCATGTTCTGTTTGTACGACGATGTGAGTGGGAAACTTTTATACCAAAAGTTACACCCTTACCGCAAATGTCACATTTTGCCATTAGGATTGCACCTCCTTATCTGTTATAGAAAGTCAACATAACTATTGTAACACATCTTTCAGAAAAAATCAAGAGTTTTTTTAAAAAAAATCAAAAAATTTTTTTATTTCATTAAATTTGCTCAGATTACTTGAAAAAAAAATAATAATGTAGTAT
>CAZTUV010000153.1:0-4762 GCA_964616595.1 uncultured Alistipes sp. | reverse complement strand
CATATCATATTTATGTGGTTTTGTAAATAGTTTTTTAAAAAATAAGAAAACAATTTTGTAGTGCTACAATAGAAGTGAGACCAGATGGTATAGAAAAAGTGATTAAGATCTGTTAGAATAGAGTTTGCAGACAAAATCCAACAGAAAGGAACTCAATCACTTTATAAAAAGTATAACACAGAAGGAGAAAAATTGCAAGAGATATCTGCCGCATGAATTAAGTACAAAGATTCATGCAGTGGAAATATACCGTAGGACTGAAGATGTGTCATATATATGTCGCAAATATCACATCAAAAGCCTCGCTGATGCGGTGGAACAAGCGATATGACGACACAAGAGAGTCACTGATGCCGAAGTCTCACAGACCGCACCCGAACAGCCATATCGAACAGGAAATCACGTGGATTAAGAATTACCACCTCAGAAATCCCAATATCTCAATATGTGAGCTGTACGGCAAACTGCGTGAAGAAAAAGCTTATTCACGGCAAATATGATACGCCCACACAGCTTAATGTAAAATAGCAGATGGACGTGAAATATGTCCCGACTGCGTGCTATTCTGGCAATGACGATAAAAAGTTTTATCAGTATACCATGATTGAAGAAGCGTCAATAAAACGATTTATCTATCCATACAAGGAGCAGAACGGCTATTCAACAGTTGACTTTGTAAAACGTTCAATCACATTCTTCGGCTATGCTCCTAAGATCATTCAAACCGACAAAGTGCATATTTTTGACCGATTCTGCGATAATTATTGCAATTCTTCTTTAGATTTAGCTAATGCAGCAGCAATTACTGCATCCATATCATAATACTTATATTCACCAAGACGACCACCAAAAATAACGTTTTCCTCATTTTCTGCCAGTTTTTTGTATTCGGCATAAAGATTACTATTTTTTTCATCATTAACAGGATAATATGGTTCATCACCCAATTTCCACTCAGAACTGTATTCACGACTTATAATTGTCTTTGGAATGTCATCTCCATTTTTATCTTTACCAAATTCAAACCATTTATGCTCAATAATACGTGTCCACGGGGTTTCACTATCTGTATAATTTACAGCAGCATTTCCTTGAAAATTTGGAATATCGAGAGTTTCATTTTCAAAACGAACTGAACGATATTCTAAACAGCCAAGACTATAATCAAAATAAGAATCTATTGCTCCTGTATAAATTATTTTTTTTGCCATTTTGTCAAATTCCACCTTATTTTCAAGGTAATCAGTATTAAGACACACTTCAATATCCTTAAGCATATTTTCAACCATTTTTGTATATCCACCAATTGGTATTCCTTGATAAAGTGCATTAAAATAATTATTGTCGAATGTTAAACGGACAGGAAGTCTTTTAATGATAAAAGAAGGAAGTTCCTTACAATCACGTCCCCACTGTTTTTCTGTATATCCTTTTACAAGTTTTTCATAAATATCACGTCCAACAAGTGAGATAGCCTGTTCTTCAAGGTTTTTAGGCGTATCTTTGATTTCCCTACGCTGTTCATCAATTTTCATAGCAGCTTCCTCAGGCGTTACTACTCCCCACATTTTATTGAATGTATACATATTAAAAGGCATTGAATAAAGTTCGCCCTTATAATTAGCTACAGGACTATTAGTAAATCGATTAAACTCAGCAAATTTTGTTACATAATCCCATACTTCTTTATTATTTGTATGGAAAATATGAGCACCATATTTATGAACATTTATTCTCTCGATTTCTTCAGTATAAACGTTTCCTGCAATGTTGGGACGTTTGTCAATAACAAGAACACTTTTTCCTGCTTTTTTTGCCTCATGTGCAAAAACTGCCCCATAAAGCCCTGCTCCTACTATAAGATAATCTTTCATTTTTATCTCCTATTAAAATATATTTTATTGTTTTCCAATAATTTTTTTAATGATTTTCTTTAATTTATTTTTAATCATAGTCGGACGATACAAACTTTCGATTCCACTATAACCATATTTTTTATATTTTTCAGCTATACGGTCATAAAGTTCTGTTTTTATGCATGGTTGTAAAAGCTGAGGATTGAACTTTGATACACTTTCATAATCCGACTGAAAAAATACAATATCTTCTTTTATCATTTCAAATAATTGTTTTCCTTTTTGGGTATTTATTATCATTGCAGAAATTCCATCTTTTATAGAAAACATTTTTTCATATACATCTGGATAAATTTTTCTGAATCCCCAGTAGTCACCTATGGTAATATCTCCCGTACGATTAGAATTTGTGTATTTGCAGTTATAACAGCTTTCCCGATATATCGAACCAGAAAGAAAATATGCGTAGTATGATGATAATTTTGTATCAACAGGTTTTTTAAAAGTTTTTCCATTTTTTGTATAGGTAATTTTTCCGATAAGTCCACCCTGACTGCTTTTATCCCTGAAAACAAAATCCTTTACAATAATTTTTCTTTTCTGTTCCATATATGATATATAGTCCTGAAAAAGCTTTATTGATGGAACTCCATGACATATTAAATCAAGAGTATAGAGATTTTCATAATCTTTTTTTAGAAAAGCTTTAAGACCTGCAACCTGACATGGAGTACCCGAAAAAAGAACTTTCTTTCCTATAAGAAGTTCTTTTTTTATTTCTCGAAAAATCTTCCCCGTATCACTCTGAACATATTTTGAACGTTGAATTTTCAGTAAATCTTTTTTATTTTCTACTTTTATATGCATAGGATAAAATTTATTATTTTGGATTTCCATTGAACAACCAAAAACAACACCATTTTCTGTAAGTATATGTTCTGCAACAATTGCAAAAATTCCACCTGACGCAGATTTTTTAAGTTTTTCCTTTTCTTTTCTTACTGATGCATAAACTTCATATGGAGAATTTTTTTCTTTAATATTCTGAAATGCACAACTCTTTACACACAAGCCACAATCTATACACAATGACTGATTAATGTCTGGATAAAGAAAGCCCATATCATTTGGTTTCATAAAAATTGCATTCTTAGGACAAATATTAAGACATGAACCACAACCACAACAATCTTTTTCAGATTTAAAAAGTTGATTATTTGTCATATACTTTTCCACCTCTTTTTCCTATTATAGAAAAAATCTGCATAATCATTTTTTTGTTTGCAAAAAGTGTATAACTTACAGAAATAACACAACTTCCAGCTATTGTGTATACATTATTTATGTAAAATAATACAAGCACTACAACAGTTACAATGATTGAAACAATCTGTTTTAAAAAACTTTCATCAAGTTCAACATATTTTTTCACCTTGATTTTTCTGTAAATATAAACAACAAAATTAGCAATAAAAGTAGATATAGCCGCAGCATAAAGTCCAAAAAACTTTATCATTGCAATATTTATAATGATATTTAATATTGCAGAAATAAGAGTGGTAGTACCCATGATTTTTGTATCTTTATGAGCTGTAAAAATCCCACCATAAAATCCAGATATATTCGCAAAATATGTTGCAAAAAGCAATATTGGAACATATACAATAGCTTTTTGAAATTCACCACCTGAAACAAGTAAACGGAATGCAATTGGCATAAATGTAGTCATAACAAGTGAAACTGAAAACATAAAGTCCTTAAGATAAGCATAAATAGAATTGTAGAACTTTTCTGGAGAATCATCTTTCAAAGCTCGTGCTGAACTCTCTTTCCATGACTGATAGAAAAATCCATAAACAGTATCCATAAGGTTCGGAAATTTATATGCAACAGCATAAAGTCCAGAAGCATCACTTCCGATAACATTCATTATTATCAATCTGTCAGAAAGGTTTATTATAGACCATGAAAGTTTATTTGGAATAAGTGGTATAGAATACTTTATCATATTTCTTGAAAGTTCTTTTTCGGTATTCCTGAAATTTATATATTTCCATATTTTTTCCTTTATAATATACCAGACGGGTATTACAATATGTGATATAATAGATGCAAGCAGCATACCATCAATTCCAAGATGAAATATAGCAATAAATATAACATTGAGAAGAATTTTAATAGAACTTAAAAGGAAATTATATACCGCATACTTGTCCGTACGTCCTATACCTCTCAACAATGCACTTATCATGGTAGAAAGAACAGATGTTAATATATATAGTACTACATAAAATGTATATTCATACTTTATAATCAATAAAATAGGCACTGCTATAATTGTTACAATTATACAACTTTTTATTATTATAAGCAATGACGTAGAAATAACCTTTGATTTTTCCTTCTCGTCTTTACAATCAATAAGAAATCTAAACATTGATTCGTCCATAAGAAAGGATATGAACGGTACACAAAAAGTAGAAATACTTATTATATAATCAACAATTCCATATTCAGACGTAGAAAGAAGTGCCGTATACATTGGAAGCAGAAAAAATGAAACAAGCTTTGTACTCAAATTTCCTATTGCAATAATACCAGTATTTTTTAATAATCTTTTCTTTTCATCCATATATTTCCTCCAGAATTTCAACGTTTATTATAATGTAAACTTTATCTTTGGTATTTCAATTTTATATTTTTTAGAAATCATAAGCCATTCAAAAATCAAAGTAAACACAAATGTAATAGTCCCCAATTGCCAACGTACTATCGAACATACTATACATTGAATCATTATGAGGTAAAAAATAAGTGCATTCTTATTCTTTTTAATAAAAGCTATATGATAGATTTCATGACATAAATACCCAAAGAATATACAACCTAAAATTACACCTATTATT
>CAZTUV010000152.1:0-4833 GCA_964616595.1 uncultured Alistipes sp. | reverse complement strand
TTATTATATATATGATATAAATAACGATGGTATCTATGAACTTATAACCGAAATGGGTATAAATTCAGAAGATAATAAATATTCTATATATACAATGAAAAATAATGAAATGACTTTTATATGTGATATTGATGCGGTTAACAGCACATTGATTCAAAAGGACAATCAGATTTATATAGATTATACATCATCAGAAAAACAAGTAATTAAACAAATCATATTTGATGGTGAAAATATTTCCACAAAAGATGTCAATGAAGATATTTCCGAAATTTCCCAAAAAATAACCAAATATGACTGGAGCGACTTATCAGGAATCCCTCATACTAATACAACAACTACTACAAGCACTACTACTATTCCAATTCAAAAACTTGATGAGGCAATGAAAAATGCTATTCCTGACGAAGTATCTAATCCCGAATACTGCTATTATGATGTAAATAATGATAATATTCCTGAATTATTCATAAAAGCTGAATATCTTTCAGGCACAAGAATAAATATGCTTGTCTATGAAAATGGAGAATTTACAGGTACAGATGTTATGGGAGAAACTGCTTTCGTTTACCATGAAAAAAATCTTATAAAAATTATCTCAAATGAAGGTGCAATAGCTACATTCGTATATAAAATATCGGAAAATAATTCTATTGAACTGATAGATAAATTAGTATCATATATAGACCAATACTATTACAACGATTCACAAATCACCAAAGAAGAATATAACAATAAGTTAGCAGAATATGAGTCATTATCGTGGGCTGAACTTACATATACTAAAATACCATTATATGAAAATTTTCCATATATCGAAAATGCCCCTGAAAATATGATTTTCTATACGACTTTCTTAAATGGTACTGTTACCACTGATTCCGGTGGACTTAATTTGCGTACAGGAGCAGGTACAAATTATGATATTATTCAGGAAATTCCACAAAATGATAATATATATATTTTAGGAACGGGAAATAACTGGTACTATATTTTATATAATGGTAAGTATGGATATGTAAGTGCAGATTTTGTTACTATAAATTATCAGATATAATTAAAGAACGTACAAAAGAGGGATAATTATGAAATTTTTGAAAAAAGAATTTGTTTCGCTATTCCTTGCTGGAATAATAATGGCTGGAAATGTTGCATGTAGTTCAGAAACAGCAACTGAAATTTCTTCAGAATCAGAATCAGATGTTCAGCCAATTACTATGAATGTCAATAAAGGTTCTTTTATGTCTGCTCCCGATTCTGGAATAATAAAAGCTGAAAGCCGCAGAGAACAAAACAGAAATACTGAAACATCAATTTCTGCAACAACAGCTACAACAACTTTTTCAGAAACTAATACATACTCTGAAACAACAACTACTACAATAAATGTTTATAACTCAGAAAGAGGCAATATATATGATGTTAATGGTGTCGTTCTTGTAAAAAGCGAATCAGATGGCAACAGAAAGTATTCAGTAAAATATGGCGTTCCTTTTGGAAATATATTAAGTGAAATTTCTGGTGGTATTGAAATTTCATTCAATGATATTTTAAGTGCATCAGACCCCTGTTCCGAAAGCACTTCCGAAAAGCTCGGAAAATCCATACAACTTACTCTTGATGCAGATATACAAAATCAAATTTATGAATATATGCAAAGTGTAAATATGATTGGCTCTGTTGTAGTTATGAGAACAGATGGTTCTATTATGGCAGATGTTTCCTATCCGTCATATGACCCGGAAGAATATATTTCTGATTCTGAATATAGAGATAATTTATCTTATGGTGCTTTACAGAATAAATCACTTGAAAATCAGCCACCAGGTTCATGTTTTAAAATTATGACTGAAATTATTGCAGATAAACACGAAATATATTCCCTTTATGATGAAGGAGTATGGACCGCAGACCAAGGAACTATCGTTGACTGGGACCATGATACCAATGCTTCGTCCTATCCTATGGAAAGAAGTCTTTATTCTGCATTTATAAATTCCAGCAATATATTTTTTGCTAAAGTTTTTGACCAGCTTGGTGAAGAAACTGTTCGTCAGGAATTGGAAGAAATATTCCATTTTGGCGATGATTGCGATATAGAATGTGATTTTGGTACAATTTCAAGTAGCATGGAAATTACTTGTTTAGATGACCTCAGACGTAGTGCATTCGGTCAGGCTCATGTTCGTACAAGCCCGATGTTTTTGGCTGCACTGTGCCGTGAAGCTATTTTCGGCGATATGGTCAGACCGTTTATGCTAAAAAATATTATTGATTCAAGTGGTGCAACTTCCGTAATACTTGATGGTTCAGAACCGTATGAAGTAATAGCATCAGTTCCGGAAAACTGCCGTCAGAATATCCTTGACGGTATGCTTGGAGTCGGCTCGAATCTGGGAATATATGCAGGCGAAAACTATACATTTTACGCTAAAACCGGAACTGCTGAAACAGGCGGTTCAGATATTCTTTATATAACAGGCTGTATGAAAAATATAAATGATAATACAGATGATTCTCCTATATATGATGATTACAGTAACTATCATGAAAACGGTTCATACATAGTTGTTATGCAAATGCAAAATCCTGATGATTACGGTTTTAATTTTTCAAGTGAATCTTCATATCTGTATCAAGGTATTATAAATATCCTTGCAAATCAATAAACATTTTATCCGTGGATATCAGTATTCACGGATTTTTTGTTACTATTGACATATCAGGAAAACAATGTTATAATAATTTAAGCATAATATTGCATTTTATTATGGAGGAGATTATTATGAAAGGTAAACTTAAAAAGGCAATTTCACTTGTTACAGCAACTGCAATGTCAGCAATTTCAATATCATCAGTAATTCCTGCCTACGCTAAGACAGATTCTGAAACTACTGAAATGACAAAATTCCCCTACACTATCGAAGGTGAAGATTTATACGAAAATATCGGCACGGATAACGCAACAAAAACTCAGTTATGGACTGCTATTTATCAGGACGAAATACCAGATTACTCTGGAGAAGGTTTCGCTTATCTTACAGGAAACGCTATGGGTTTCAAAGTAACTGTTCCTGAAGATGGTATGTATCAGGTTACAGTAAGAGTCGCACAGATTCTTGACAAAGAAGGCACGGGCAGAACTGAAACAATGTCTGTAAATGGTTCTGAATATACAAAAAATGTTCCATATTCAAATGAATGGATTGATTTTGATTTTGGAACAGTACGTCTTAAAGAAGGCGAAAATACTATTGAATTCCTTAACAAATATGGATATATGGCTATTGATACTGTAACAGTCTCTGTTGCAGAAAAGAAAGATTATTCTCTTGCTACCGGTGAAACTTGTGACCCAGATGCTACTCCGGAAACTAAGGCTCTTATGAAATATTTAAAGAGCGTTTATGGTGAACATACTATTTCTGGTCAGCAAGAAATATATGGCGGTGGTCATAATAATAACTATGAATGGGAAAACGAATTTATAGAAGAACTTACAGGAAAAGTTCCTGCTATACGTGGCGTTGATTTTATGAATTACAATCCACTTTATGGTTGGGACGACGGTACAACTGAACGTTGTATTGAATGGGTAAAGGAAAGAAATGGTATTCTTACAGCGTCATGGCATATAAACATTCCTATTGATTTTGACAACTATGAAATTGGTGACACCCTTGACTGGAAAGACTGTACTTATAAAAACTATCAATCATCAGGCAGTACTTTCAATACAGCAAATGTCCTTGAAGAAGGCACAAAAGAACGTGAATACTTTGAACTCGCTATGGAAGACCTTGCAGAACAATTAAAAAAACTTCAAGATGAAAATGTTCCGATAATCCTCCGTCCGCTTCATGAAGCACAAGGCAATGAAGGTAACTATGGTGATGGTACTTCATGGTTCTGGTGGGGCGACAGAGGGGCAGAGGTTTATAAAGAACTCTGGAAACTCCTTTATACAACTCTTACAGAAAAATACGAACTCCATAATATCATCTGGGAATTCAACAGCTATGATTACAGTAACTCCCAAACATGGTATCCTGGTGACGAATATGTCGATATTGTAGCATATGATAAATATAATGTTGAATATAACCGAGGCGACGGCAAAAGTTCCGGCCCTAACCTCCTTGCGATTTCAAGTAAGTTCGACTATCTCTTCAAGCTTACCAATGGTACAAAAATGGTAGCTATGGCAGAAAATGATACTATTCCTGCTATGGATAATATGCTTGTCGAAGATGCTAACTGGTTATATTTCTGCCCGTGGTATGACGGCGGTGAAGATGGTGGTACAGCATTCCTCAGTGAAGCTTATCAGGATTATGATGAACTTATAAAAATGTATCAGAGTGAATATTGTATTACTCTTGATGAACTTCCGGAAAACCTCTATTCATTCGATTCAACTGAAAAACCAACATCTACTACAACTACCGGAAAAGATTCATCAACAGAAACTACAACAACTACTACTGCTGAAGTGCCAACAGGTTTATGCTATGGCGACGCTAACTGTGATGGAGAAATTAATATTTCTGATGCTGTAATTACAATGCAATCATTAGCAAATCCTGACGAATACTCACTTTCTGACCAAGGTAGAATGAATGCTGATTTAGTTAATGCCGGTGACGGTGTAACTAATATCGATGCTCTGGCAATTCAGATGATGGTTACTAACTTAATAAAATCTGAAGACCTTCCTATGACATCTGAAGATATTGGAAACTTACAATAAATTAAAAAGCTCTCCGACATAACGGAGAGTTCAGTCTGTTGAAAAAGGTCCAGTATAAATCTGGACTTTTTTTATATAATATG
>CAZTUV010000151.1:0-4841 GCA_964616595.1 uncultured Alistipes sp. | reverse complement strand
GTTCTGCCACCAACGAATATACATCATTAGCATAGCAACGTATCATAACTTTTGAATCAAACAACATTCTTTGTATAATATGACACAATTCAAGTTGATTTTTAATACGTTCTGAAAAATAAAAACCTGCAATTCCTCCGGCTATCGAAAATATTACAGATGAAATTATTCTAAAAAACATCACAAAAGCCTCCTGATTTCACGTACCTTGCCAACATTTTCCAAAAAAACAGCATATTCAAAAACCTTATTTTCAAGTAAAGCTTTTATGGTCTGACGTTTCAGAAGATTTTCATAATTTTCGGCATGAACAGTTGCAGAAAACTTCACACCACAACCATGTGCCTGCAATATTGCAACAACATCATCAGAAGTTGAAATTTCATCACAAAAAATCATATCTGGCGAAAGAGTTCTGACTGCTGAAATAACTCCATGTGAACGATTGCAATTTATTAATATATCCGTAAGAACACCAACATCATTTTCTGGAATTCCACCAGACGTTGCAGAAATTTCATTTCGTTCATCAATCAGAGTTACCTTAAAACAATTCCCTGACAATCTGCATAAATCACGTAAAATAGTAGTTTTCCCAGAATTGACGCCTCCACATATAAGAATACTTCTACCCATAGTTCTTTCAAAAATATTCATCGCACAACCTTTAATACACCTTGAAATACGAAAATTCAAAGCATTGAAACTATTGATGGTTTTTTCAGATGTGTTTGAATAAGTGCCGGCAACACCAACACGTATTCCGTTTTTAAGTACAAAGTATCCTTCATGAAGTTCCTTGTAGCAACTATGTATAGAAAAATGGCATAATTTTTCAACAGTCCGGCTTATATCTTCTGCTGTTACTATAATATTTTTAGGATTATCAAAGTTTTTGGTAAGCCTGCCATTTTCAGCAAGATATCTTATTTTATCCGGAAAAATAAACGAAACTGCTCTCCCACTTCTCAATCGTATTTCAGTTGCCGAAAAATCATTTTCATTCATATAGCCCATCGAGTCACGAATATTTTGTGGCATATATGACGAAATTATTTTATAGCTTGTACTATCCATCATTGTAAACACTTCCTTTCATTTAATCATATTCAGATATAAATAATATTATTACCGAACATAAAAAAAACAGCACATCAAAGTGTGCTGTAATTTTTGAAAATTATTCTTTAACACCGCCAAGTGCAACACCGGCAATAATAAACTTAGAAAGACATATGTAAGCAATGATAATTGGAATGATACCAAGTGCGATACATGTATAAATCATACCATAATCTGCTGTCTTTTGTGATGACTGGAGAATTCCAAGCATCATAGGGAGAGTACGAAGGTTAGTAGTACCACCCTTGTTAGGGTCAATAAGAATCATATTAGGTGTATAGAAGTTATTCCAGCTTGCGATGAATGCGAATATTGCTTGTACAGCAATAGCTGGTTTCATCATAGGAATAGCTATCTGAAGGAATGTTCTGAATTCGCTACAACCGTCAATACGAGCTGCCTCAACAATTGACTGTGAGAAAGAAGATTTAAGGTAGGAAACCATGAAGTATACTACCGACGGAGCTGCAACAGCCGGAATAATGAGCGGAATAAAACTATTTGTAAGTCCAAGGTTAATCATGAACTTTACGAAACCTGCTGAAGTAACCTGTACAGGAACCATCATTACAAGAAGAATTGCTGTATAAGCTGCATCTTTAAGTTTAAAGTCATATACACGGATACCATAAGCTGTCATAGCTGAGAAGAATACAGTTAAAAATGTGGAACAAACAGTAATAGTTAAACTGTTCTTGTAACCAATCCAAAGACTGAAGTCCTCTGAAGTCTTAACACTAAGATTTTTAACGTTTTCAGCAAAGTGACTGCTTGGTACAAAAAGTTTGCCAAGACCAGTCATGCTGATAATTTCACTATGAGATCTGGTAGCATTAAGAATAAGAATATAAATAGGGAGAAGACATATAATTGTAAGGATTATAAGCCATACAAAAATTATACCTGATTTGATTTTCAAACTTTTTGTATAGTTTTCCTGAGAATCTCCGTAAGTTGCTTTCATCTTGCTCATATACTAAGACCTCCAAACTGTTTATTCTTTGCTTTCTGCTGTTTGACGAGAGCCTTACGTTCCTTTTTCTTTCTATGTTCATCTTCATCACGATTAAGACGGAAGATAATAGCACCAAGAACAGCAGTGATGATAAACAATACAACAGATGCAGCACCTGAATAACCATAAGACGGTTCAATAGCACCACTGTGGAATTTGTCATAAATATAAACAGCGATAGTTTCGATATTATCGATACGTTGACCTTCTTTAGAAGTTGTAAAGAGATAAGGCATATCGAACATCTGGAGACCACCAATCATAGAAGTAATTACTGTATAAACAAGAATTGGTGAGAGAAGTGGAACTGTAATCTTGAGGAATGTCTGACCACTTGAAGCACCGTCAATACTTGCTGCTTCAAAGAGTGATGGATTAATACCCATAATACCAGACATAAGCATAATCATAGTATTACCAAACCACATCCATGTCTGAATGAACATAACAACTATACGTGGAGGCCATACAACTTCACTTGGAATGTTCTTGGTCATATTAAAGAATTCACCATCTTCAAGAACGCCAAGAGACCTACCAATAATAGTAGCTGCTGAATAGTTTGTATCAGCACAAAGCTGAAGGAAAAGTACAGCTATGGAAGCAGCTGTTATAATGTTAGGCATATACATGATAACTTTAAAGAATCCCTTGCCCGGAATCTTAAGTTTTGCGTCTGTAAACCAAACCGCAAGTGAAAGTGAAAGTGCAATCTGAGGAATGAAGTTACCAAACCAGAGAATTATAGTATTTTTAAGACATCTTACAAAATCCTGATGCTGTACATCGATAGCCATAAGAGCCCTAGCAGCAGCCTTTACTTCCTTATCGGAACTAAGAAGGTCTGCCTTGTTGTAAGGGTGACTAAAAAGAAGGTCACTAAAGTTCTGGAAACCTACCCAAGTGTCACCTGCACTCTGATTTCCCTTAAATGCAAGGATAAATGTGTAAATCAGAGGCCATAATTGGAAAAAGCAATAAACAATAAAAAATGGTAAAATAAACAAATAGCCATATTTTGCGTAGCTAATTGATTTTATTCTGCTCTGAGCAGATGATGCCATACACACACACACCCTTTCGTAATATTCAAATAAGTGCCGATGGAACGCACCTGTCCCATCGGCAAAATTTCAGGACTTAACTAAATATTACTGAAGGTCAGGAATATCTGATGCAACCTTTTCCATGAATGCAATCTGAGTATCTTCCCATGATGCACCAGATTCAAGGTATTCAGACTGAACTTTTTCAATGAAGTCAGCCTTAATTGTTGAGTCATAAGGAGTGATAAGACCATTAAGGTCAATCTGCTTAGCATTTTCGTGGAGAACTTCAAAGTAGTTCTGACCAGCGAGGAGGTTTGTAACATATTCGTTCGGGTTCTCACCAGAATCAACGATTTCCTGCATTACAACCATGTTGTTGCAGTATTCCGGCTTGCTAAGAGCGTATTCCTTAATCTGTTCACGGTCAACTGTGAATGTCTTGATGAATGACTGAGCTTCTTCAGCGTTATCAGTAGCAGGATTAACAACAATCCATGTACCGCCCCAGAAGTAAGGTGAAGGACCCTGGCAAACGTTCCACTTACCATATGTAGCACCGTCTTCGCCACCAGCAGCCTGAGCGAGGATAGAGTCACCGAAGCCCCATGTTGATACAAAGAAGCCCATTGCACTGTCGTCCTGACCAGAAGCATACCAAGAAGCATCCCACTGTGGGTTCTTAGTTACACCGCCGCAATCCCAGAGTCTCTTAGCGTAATCAGCGAATTCCTTACAAGAATCATCAACTTCAAGAGCGTTGTCTACAACCCAAGGAGTTGTTCTACTTGCTGCGAATACCTGCCACATACCACCGAGTGTATCAGCGAGAGCAGTTTTACCGCCAGACTGTTCAGCAATGTCTTCAGCAGTTGTTACGAAATCTTCCCAGTTACCAATCTTAGCCTGCATTTCTTCAGGTGAAGTTACGCCGAGATACTGTTCAGCGAGGTCTGTTCTGTAAGCAAAACCACCTGCTGCTGCCTGCCATGAAACGCCCTTACGAACGCCGTTGGAATCCTTACCGATTTCGTCTGTATATGAGTAGATATCAGCAAAATTGTCATCTGTGAAACCAAGCTGTTCGAGAGGAGCAGTCTTTGTATCATCGTTGATGTACTTAAGAGCCCAGTCAGCTTCGCAGAAGTAAACGTCAAGGTCAGCACCATCATTGAAGAGAGCGTCATACTTTTCAGAAGCAGAACCGCCGCCTACATCGAAGTTAATAAAGTTAACCTTGTCATCAGAAACGCCTGTTGCAGCCTTCCACTGTTCGAGCATAGCTGGTACGTCATCAGCGTTCCAAGCAGCAACTGTGAATGTATCACCGCCGGTAGCAAGCTGGATTTCGCCGAGTTCAACAGAAGCACTAGCATCAGAATCAGCATCGGAATCTTCATCTGTATCTGCGTCAGAATCAGCATCGGAATCTTCATCTGTATCTGCGTCTGCATCAGAAGATTCTTCAGAGGATTCCTCAGAAGATTCAGCTGAAGACTCAGCAGTTGAAGATGTTGAAGATGTTGAAGATGAAGATGATTCATCATCACCACAGCTTGCGAATGCACCAGTAGCCATAGCGAGAGTAGCAACTAAGGCTAAAGTTCTTTTAAGTGTGTTCATTAGATTTTTCCTCCTTAAATATGTATATTATATTT
>CAZTUV010000150.1:0-4846 GCA_964616595.1 uncultured Alistipes sp. | reverse complement strand
AAATTTTTAACCCCGATGTCAAATCTGATATCGGGGTTTTTGGACAGGCTGAAGCGACTGTCATATTGACAGCCGTTTTTTTATATTGATAAAAGATATTCTGTAAGACTAAGTTCGCCACCTGTTGAAGTATATGCATAATATCCAAGTAATGCTGTAGCATCAACAGCGTCAATAAATTCGTCCATATTTATGTTAGCTGAATAATATTCTTCACTACTGAAAGTACTTCCCTGCTCAGTTGAAAGTGATGCATATTCAGCAAGTATAGATGAAGCATCGACAGCATCAATTATACCATCATTATTGACATCGCCGAACGGTCTGTCCGAAACAATAATATTAAGATTTTCTGTTTCCGGAGTAAAAGTAGCTGACTGACCATTATCATATCTGAATGATATAGAAGTAGTTCTCTGGTCGGAATAATCTTCCGGTTCAGTAAGAAAATATATCTGATAACTTCCGGCAGATATTTCAGGATTTATGGAAGCATTAAAATATGCTATCGGATAATCATCTGTATTTTCGCTTGTAACTTCAAGCTTTGTTCCTGTTGAAAACATTGGTGTTTTAAAAGTTATATTTATAGTATTATATTCTTCATCAAGACTTTCGATGAATTCATGTTCTGAACTATACGGAATATTTTCACTTTCTGATGCATGTTCGTTAAATTTTATGTTCTGGTTGGATTTTATTTTAGGTGCAATAGTCCAGCAACTCTTTGAATCGTCACGAATATATATATTTATACGGATTGAATCATCTCCATTAAGGGTCTGATTATTTATATAGACAGTACCATCAGGCATAATCGAAAATTTATCATTACATTCTGCCGACATATACATTAAAGGAACATATCCATCTTCTGGGTCAGCCATTGCAATACAAGGCTTGACTACTGAAACAGACATCATCAAAGCAATTAATGCTGACAACTTTTTCATAAATACTTCCCTTTCTTTAAAGAACTTCAGCCATTCTAAGAACTATATCAGCTACTCTTTTAGCGGCGATTTTTTCAAATTCATCAAATGACATAGCTCCGTCATCATCTGCATTGTCAGAAATACAGCGTACACTTACATAAGGTTTCTGATTGAGGAAACAACAATGACCTATTGCTGCACTTTCCATATCAACGGCATATGGATTAAATTTATTTTTAATTTCGTTTTTGATTTCGTTACTTGAAATAAAGGCTTCTCCAGAAACTATTCTTCCACGAAAACTATTTACAGAAAACTCGGCACATACTTTTTCCGCAGTTTGTATTAAGTGTTCATCTGCCTTGAAAACAGCACAATATGGCGGATAATCATTAAGAAAATGTGGGTCAAGGTCATGCGGAAGTACATCTGTTGAAATAACAACGTCGCATACTTTTACATCTGAATTCATTCCGCCGGCAATACCAGTATTTATTACGCAATCCGGATTGAAATTGTCTATCATAACCTGACTGCAAAGAGCTGCATTTACCTTTGCAATGCCACAACAGGAATTTATTATAGTTTTTCCCTTATATTTATTGATGAAAAATTCAAATCCTGATATTTTTTTAACTTCAGCATTTCCAAGAGTATTTCTTATATCAGCAAGTTCTGACGGCATAGCACCTATTATAGCGATAGTATTCATAATTAAACTTCTCCTTTATGTGTTTTTCTAATAAATTATACCATATTTTCATCTGCAAATCAACACTATCCGCAAAAAAATTTTTTACCAACTCAACATTGACGTTGTTTCGATTTTATGATATACTGAAATTAATCATATTAAAAGTAAGGTGATTAAAGTTGAAAAATTATAACAATGACAGTAATCCGGAGTTCCTGAATAATTATCTTGTTCATTTAAAAGTTGTATATATGTTATCTGAACGCACTATAAGTGAATATTATTTTGATATTCGCTTATTCTTAAAATATATACATAAAAATATTACAAATTCAGATGCAGAAATAACCGATATTGATATACATGATATGTCATCCAATGAACTTAAAACAATCTCAGCCAAAGATATATATAATTTCATATTTTATGTAGCTGATGAACGTCATAACAATAAAAACGCAAGATACAGAAAAAGGTCATCTTTAAAAAGTTTCTTCAAATACATAGTCAACACGGAACATATTATGGACGATGACCCCGTCAGAAATATAGAGATGCCTTCTCCTAAATCTGCTCTGCCAAAGTTTCTTTCACTTGACGAAAGCATGAAATTACTGGAAACTTCTAATAATACAGATTCTTTGCGTGACTATTGCATAATAACATTGTTTCTTAACTGCGGTATGCGTTTAAGCGAACTTATTGGCATAAATATAAAGGATATAGATTTCAACGAAAATCGTATGAAAATTATTGGAAAAGGTAACAAAGAACGTATACTTTATCTGAATGATGCCTGTGTATCTGCTATAAAAAATTACCTTGTCCTACGTAATGACAATCCTAAAGCAGTCGATGAACCAGCACTATTTATAAGTAATCGTAATAAACGAATATCTAAACGCCGTGTACAACAAATCGTCGAAAATACCATAAAATTAGCCGAGTTAGATGGCAAGGGAATTACTACCCATAAATTAAGGCATACATCGGCTACATTAATGTATCAATATGGAGGAGCAGATATTCTTGCACTCAAGGAATTACTTGGTCATTCCAGTACGGTAACCACAGAAATATATACTCATATCAGCAACGAACAGGTAAGAAATGCTATCGAAAATAATCCACTTGCCGACTTCAATAAAAATAAATAACAAAACACCCTTCTTTGGTATGTTATATCATAGAAGGGTGTTTTGTTATTTATAGCTTTTATAATATAGGATTTTTTGTAAGTTTTGTTTAACTTTTTATCATTATACGACGTTTATGTGCTATAATAAAATTAATATAAAAAAAGGAGGTTTCTTTAATGAAACAATTTAACGTTACAGGAATGAGTTGTGCAGCTTGTTCGGCAAGAGTGGAAAAAGCCGTTTCTGGTGTAAAAGGTGTAACTTCATGTTCTGTAAGTCTGTTAACTAATTCAATGGGCGTTGATGGAACTGCCTCCGATAATGATATAATGCAGGCAGTCATCAATGCTGGATACGGAATATCACCAAATGGTGCAAAAAGTTCTGCAATAACAGATGATTCACTTAAAGACAATGAAACTCCCATACTCAAAAAAAGATTTATTCTTTCAATAGGATTCATGCTTTTATTGATGTATATTTCAATGGGTTACAGTATGTGGGGATTTCCATTGCCGTCGTTTATGGACGGAAACTATATTATGATTGGTATTTTACAAATGTTGCTCGCTGGCATAGTAATGATAATTAATCAGAAATTTTTTATCAATGGTTTCAAGAGTCTTTTCAAACGTTCACCCAATATGGATACTCTTATTGCTTTGGGTTCAGGAGCATCGTTTGTTTATAGTATGTATGCATTACTTGCCATGACGGACGCACAATTAAAAGGAAATCCCACAATGCCATATATGCATGAGTTCTATTTTGAATCCTCTGCCATGATTCTCACTCTCATAACTTTAGGAAAAACTCTTGAAGCACATTCAAAAGGCAAAACTACCGACGCACTAAAAAGTCTTATGAAACTTGCTCCTAAAACTGCTGTTATAGTTCAGGACGACGTGGAAACAACTGTTCCAATTGAACAGGTGAAACAAGGAGATATATTTGTAGTAAGACCAGGGGAAAACATTCCGGTAGACGGAGTCGTTATTGAAGGCGAAAGTGCTGTTAATGAATCGGCTCTGACTGGCGAAAGTATTCCAGTTGATAAAACAGCAGGAGATAATGTTTCATCAGCGACTCTTAATCAATCAGGATTTATAAAATGCCGTGCAACAAGAGTCGGAGAAGATACTACACTTTCACAGATAATACAGATGGTCACCGAGGCAACTGCTACCAAAGCTCCTGTTGCAAAAGTAGCAGATAAAGTTTCTGGAATATTTGTTCCTGCTGTAATATGCATAGCTGTAATTACTTTTATAGTATGGACTATACTTGGAAAAAGTACTGGTTTCTCACTTGCAAGAGCCATTTCAGTACTTGTAATAAGTTGTCCATGTGCTTTGGGACTTGCCACACCTGTTGCTATAATGGTTGGCAACGGCGTCGGAGCTAAAAGCGGAATACTTTTTAAAACCGCTGTTTCTTTGGAAGAAGCAGGTAAAGTAAATGTTGTTGCTCTTGACAAAACAGGTACTATAACTTCCGGAGAACCTGAAGTTACAGATATAATTCCCTCAGAAAAATATAACGAAAAATATCTTATTACAACAGCATATTCACTTGAAAGAAAAAGCGAACACCCTTTAGCAAAAGCTATCCTTAAAAAAGCAGAACAGGATAAAATTAAAGCTGATGAAGTGAGCAGATTTAAAGCACTTTCTGGTAATGGTCTGGAGGGCTATGTGAATAATAAGAAAATTTCCGGTGGAAATTATAAATTTATAAGTAGTTTGGTAAATATTCCGGAATATATGAAAAATTATTCTGAAAATCTTGCAGAAAATGGAAAAACCCCATTGTTTTTTGCAGAAGAAAATAACCTTATTGGAATCATAGCTGTTGCAGATGTCATAAAAGAAGATAGTTCACAAGCTGTAAAAGAACTGAAAAACATGGGGATTCATGTAGTTATGATTACTGGCGACAATGAACGTACTGCACAAGCAATCGGGAAACAGGCCGGCGTTGATGAAGTTATAGCAGGTGTACTTCCAAATGGTAAGGAAAAGGCAATTCAGGCTTTAAAGAAAAAAGGGCGTGTCGCAATGGTAGGCGATGGCATAAAC
>CAZTUV010000149.1:0-4869 GCA_964616595.1 uncultured Alistipes sp. | reverse complement strand
ACATAGGGATATTGACAAATAATCAAAAAGTGATAAAATATATATAGTTTCATAAACTGATTGCCAGTAATTAAACATTAATATTTTTTGTGATGTTGTAATAATTTGGTAAAAAGAAAAAAATATATTTTTATGTCAACTTTTTTGGCTTTTAAATTCACTTATTATATGAAAACATCAACAGAAAGTTTGTGAGTAAAATATGAAAAAATATTTTAAAAATTCATGTGGAATATTAAAAGAAAAAATTTTTAGTAATATTTGTATAATTCCAAGTTTTTCCGGAGTGTTGATATTCTTCATTATACCATTCGGAATAATTATTTATTATTCTTTGATAAATAATTCACAGCAAGCAGAATTTGTCGGTCTTGAAAACTATAAAAATATTATTCAGAATACTGCTTTTCAAAAAGCCTCAAAAAATACTGCTTTATTTTCCAGTATAGCGATACCGTCAGCGGTCATAATTCCTTTATGGCTTGCTGTTTTACTAGAAATAAATATCCCTTGCAAAAGCATTTTAAGAACAATTTTTTTAAGTCCCCTGATGGTTCCGACTGCATCGGTAGTACTTGTATGGCAAGTTCTGTTTCATAGTCATGGAACTATCAACAGCATTATAGAAAAATTCGGCGGAACTCCAGTTGACTGGCTCGAATCTTCTTATGGAATGATAGTAATTATTCTCATGTTCCTATGGAAAAATATAGGATATAATATGATACTTTTCATGTCAGCTCTGGGAAGCGTTCCAAAAGATATAATAGAAGTTGCAGAACTTGAAGGGGCAAGCAAAATATATCAGTTCTTTTTTATAAAGCTAAGATATATTTCATCAACAATTGTTTTTGTGATTATACTTTCGTTAATAAGTTCTTTTAAAATTTTCCGTGAGATATATTTGATTGTAGGAAATTATCCGGTAGATAAACTATATACTCTGCAACATTTCATGAACAATACCTTTGAGAATTTTAATTATCAGAAACTTTCCACTTCAGCCGTTATATTTTCACTTGTTATGATTGTTATAATTGCTGTTCTAATGATTTCCGAACATTTTCTGGGAAAGGACATCGAAAATTAATGGACAAAAAAAAGAAAACTTATGTATTTAATATTATTATTTCAGTTTTTTTAGGAATTACTGCCATTATGTTTATAATGCCAACTGTCCTCACCATTGCTAATTCGTTTATGACTTCAAGCGAAATATCTTCAAATTATGGTGCAATGTTCAGTAATATTGCAGAAGATAAAAAAGTTTTTGTTTCAGAGAACATAAATCTTAAATTTATTCCGGATAAGGTTACATTGTCCCAATATAAAAATGTGTTCTTCAAAAATCCTGAGTATCTTTTTAAATTCTGGAACTCAGTAATACTTACAGTTCCAATAACTGTTTTTCAAATTATGGTAGCTGTATTTACTTCATATGGGCTTTCAAGATATAATAACAAGATAAAAAACATTATATTTTTTATGTATGTAATTCTTATGCTTATGCCGTATCAGGTCACACTTGTTCCCAACTATCTGGTTGCAGACTATCTTAATATCCTGAATACAAGATGGGCAATTATTCTTCCCGGAATATTCTCACCATTCAGTGTTTTTCTGCTCACCAAGATTATGAAACGTATACCGGTATCGTACGTTGAAGCCGCAAAACTCGATGGTGCAAATGAATGGCAGATTATGACCAGAATATATATCCCTATGTGTAAAAGTGCGTTAATTTCAATTGGAACGCTTGTATTTATAGACTACTGGAACATGGTTGAACAGCCTCTTATTCTCATAACAGAACCTGATGCTGTTCTGGAATTACACCCACTATCAGTTTTTCTTTCAAAAATAAATACCGGCGATATAGGACTGGCATTTGCCGTCGGAACTGTTTATATGATACCAACTGTACTTATGTTCCTTTATGGAGAGGATTATCTTGTGGAAGGCATTACCGCCGGCGGAATAAAGGGTTAAATATAAAGGAGATTTCTTATGAATGAAAAAAATTACATTCCTGGCAGAAAAAGAGAAATAATTAAAACTATTCTTATAATTTTCCTGATAGTTATGCTTATACTCACATTTTGTTCAAATACAATAATGAATAAATCACTTTCTCAGGTTACCACTGAAAGTGCGATTTCCGGAAAGCTTACAGAACGTATTCGTGGTAGTGGCATTGTCGAATCAAATCAATCATATGAAGTTAAAGTTGATGATAATAAAATTATAGATAAAATTATGGTAAAAACAGGTCAGGAAGTAAAAAAAGGTGATGTGCTTTTTGAGGTTGGCTCTGAAGAATCTGAAGAACTTGAGGACGCAGAGGCTACATTAATCGCACTCGAACTTGAATACCAAAAAGCCCTGCTTAACACACCAGAAGACTATACCATGGAAAATCAAGCTATAAACAATGCCCGTGAAGACCTTAATGCTGCCATCGCCAAGCGAAACAATGCTGTTGCCAATTCCAATGCTGAACAACAAGCTTTATATGATTACAACAGCAATCAAAGCGAACTTACAAGAAAAACAAAAATTCTTGAAAAATTACAAGCTACTATAATTGCTCTGGACTCAAATGACTACGCATCTGCTTCCGTTGAATATATCGGAAATCTTATTTTCCTTTATGACGCATACTGTAACGCCGAAGAAGATTATGATAATACTTATAATCTTTATATCCAGATGCTTACCAGCAAGCCTTCCGAACCATCAACTGAATCGCCGGAAACTTCTGAAGAAAACACAGTCATTAATACAGAAGAACCTGATAATTCCGTGGAATTTCCGGAAAATAACAATATTGAAGTATTAAAAGCTGAAGTTGATGCCAAAAAAATAACTCTTGACAATGCTTTAAACGAATATAATTCAAGTAAATCAGATATTCGTAACGACCTTATGAATCAACTATATGTTATCGAGAATGACATTGATTCTCTTAATGAACAGATTTCCAATTATGAGTCTTCAAAAGGCAATGACACTACAATGTCCATCGAAGAATATGACGAAGATATACGCTTGAAACAAAATACCCTTGAGGAACTTATTGCCGAACTTAATAAAACAAAAAATAAGGACGACATAGAAAATAAAACAGTTTTGCTTGAAATCGAGGCAAAGAAAAAAGAAATAGAAAATATGGAAAAGAAAATCGAAAAACTTAAAGCAGAAAGTTCCATAACAGAAATAAGTTCAGAATATGATGGTATAATAAGTTCCATAAACGTAAAATTAGGCGAACAGACTGTTCCGGACGTTGCAATTGCAGTAATAGATATTGCTGAGGAAGGATATACAGTTACTTTAACAGTTGATGCCGAAAAAACTAAAAAAATAAAAGAAGGCATTGAAGCGGAAGTCGTTAATAACTGGAATGGCGATATTACAGCAATTCTTACTGATATAAGAAATGATACAGTAGCAAATTCCAAAAACAAAATCCTTGAATTTTCAGTTACAGGAGATGTAAGTACAGGTACAATGATTGATTTATCGATTCCATGTGGTACTGGAAATTATGATACAATCGTTCCAAAAAGTGCAGTTTATAAAGACAGTCAGGGTTATTTTGTATTGACAGTCAGTTCAAAAAGTTCCCCGCTTGGCAACAGGTACTACACTGACCGAACAGATGTTGAAGTTCTGGCATCAGATGAAGTTTCAAGTGCTATACAGGGCAATATCAGTGCAGGAACTTACATTATCACTACTGCCAGCAAACCGGTACAAGCAAATGAACAGGTTCGCATAAAGGACAACTAAGGTGGTTTCCGATGAAGTTAAAACCAAAATTAAAATATATTATAGTTATTATAAATTTAATTGCTGTTATATCGATATGTATAATTACCTTTGTTGGAAAATCAATGACTTATTCTCAACAGTATAATTTTACGGCTGAACGATGGAAAAATAATAACAAGAAGGATTTTGAACAAATAAGTGCTTTTTTATCTGAAGATTCCGGATTTACAACGAACAACATTGATGCATTACGGTCAGAATTTTTAAATTCTCTGAATAATATTTCAATAAAAGAAGAAAATGGGAATCTTCCTTTTGCAGATGCATATAGTTCGCAAATGGGGACTTTTCAAATACGTGGTGATTTAACAGGTCGTTCAGAGGCTGTAATAACTGCTGTTGGTGGTGATTTCTTTTTATTCAGAAACTTTAAACTGGTCAGTGGTTCTTTTTTCACAGATAACGACCTTATGCATGATGGCGTTGTTATTGACCAAAGCCTTGCCTGGAAATTGTATGGGTCGTACGATGTTATCGGAATGAATCTATACATAAATGGTATAAAGTTCTATATATCCGGAGTTATAGAATTATCTTCTGAAACCGAAAAGAATTGTATCGGAAATGTTCCAAGAATATACATATCTTATAAGGGTACTTCTGGATTCAGCGATGATACCTCATATTTCAATAAAGTTTCCTGCTACGAAACTGTTCTGCCAAATCCTGTTGAAAATTTCGGGTATAATATGATGAAAAACTATTTTTCTGAAAATTACAAAAATAAATATTCCATGGTAAATAACAGCACACGTTTTGATGCCAGTATACGGGCAAATGCTTTTAAAAATATAGAAGATTATGAAGTAGTTTGCTATACAATTGGTCGTTTATTAGTTGATATTTTGAGTACATATGGTTATGAATGCGAATTAGTAAGAGAATATGATGTTAGATTTAGTCATGTATATGTTATAGTTAAATGTAAAGATTATACTTTAAAGTTAGATCCTACTAAAAGACATGATTTAACTAGAGTAAAAATTAATAGTAATACCTTAGATTTTACTTTATTAAATGAAAATTATATTTTTG
>CAZTUV010000148.1:0-4941 GCA_964616595.1 uncultured Alistipes sp. | reverse complement strand
GAGAGATGTACAAAGAAAAATAAATTTACATATTGTCATAAACACCGCCAAAAGTTCACTCCCAATAAACGCTAAATTAATATAGCATTTATCAATAATCAAATCTGTATTATTTCGTACAATATGCCGAATTATGAATATTTTTGTTATATTATGATTTTTTTGTCTTGACAATGTGATGATTTTGTGATAAAATTATTGTATTATGTTTCAGGAGGAATTTATATGGGATTTTGTTCGAATTGTGGAAAAGAAATTGCTGACGGTACGGTTTGCGATTGTCAAAATGTTAATGTTTCCAATGAAGTTACTACAAATAATAATCAGAAAAAAGGCTTTGCAATAATTGGTGTTGCTTTAGTTATTATTATTGTTGCTGTAATAATGATGTTTTCTTCAATAACTGGAGGATATAAAAAACCTGTTAACCAACTTATAAATGGATTAAATAGCTGTGATTTTGAAAAAGTATTCTCTGCCACTATACCAGATGATAAACTTAAAGAAGTTAAAGACCAACTTAAAGAATACGATATGGATTGGGACGAACTTATTGAAGAAATGAATGACGGCTTAAAAGACGAAATGGAAGAACTGGAAGAAGAATACGGCAAAAATGTAAAATTTTCAGTAAAATTCGTTGATAAGGAAAAAGTCGATGACGATGAATTTGAAGAAATTGAAGAAGAATTTGAAGATGACTTTGACTCTGAAATAAAAAAAGCTTATAAAGTGAAAATCAAAATTACTATAAAGGGCAAAGATGATAAAGATTCTACAACTTCCTGGCTCTATGTAGTAAAAGTCAAGGGCGATGACTGGAAAGTTTCTACATATAATGATGGAAGTGGTTTTTCTGATATGTTAGGTTCATCATTATTCTGATATTGTGGCAAAAACTGGAACTGTAAACCAAAAGTTCCAGTTTTTTTTATTATAATATAAAAATTAACTATCTGTCATTAATTAAGGACTTCCTCCATAGAATGTATTATATGCAAAACAAGGAGGGCGTTTATGTTTTTCAAAAATAAGCTGATAAAAGATACTATATTATTAACGTTTATGCAGTTATTTCTTGACACAGCATCTTTATTATTAAACGTCTTTATAACACGACAGCTCGGTGCATCGGCTATTGGCATACTCTCTCTTACAGGTTCATTTCTGGGACTTGCAGGAATACTTTCAAATGGTAATGCGTTTTTATGCACAAGTCGACTTGTTTCTGAAGAAATGGGAAAAAGCAATTCCAATCCTAATAAAATACTCACATATGCAATAAAATTATGTCTCATTCTTAGTATAACTGTTTCCATAGTAATATTTATGTTCGCCGAACCACTAAGTAATAAATTTTTTAGTGGTGCAAATATGAAAGATTCTATACAATTTATGCCATTAGCATTAATTTCAGGAGCAATTGCATCATGTTTCAAAGGATACTTCAACGCCTGCCGAAAAGCTTCAACGTCCGCCAAGGGAGATATAATTGAATTTATTATAAAGTCACTTATTATAGTTGTTATGACTGTCACTACAACAAATCCGGACGAAAACTCAATATGCAGAATAATGATAGCCGGAATTATAACCGGCAATATATTTTCTTTAATATACTGCCTGATGATTTTTTTTAAAAACTATAAGAAATGTTCAGAAAAGTGCTCGTTGAATTTCAGAAAGTATATGACATATGCTTTTCCAATAATGGGTGGAAGTATTCTGACTTCCGTTTTAAGTAGCATGAATGATGCATTAATCCCAATGTGTCTTAAACAAAATGGTGATTCGGTTAATGAAGCTTTAAGTCGCTTTGGAATCTTTGAAGCAATTGTAATTCCAACATTATTTTTTCCATCGGTCATTCTTTGCTCAATGTCCGGAATAGTGGTCAGCGAATCCGCAAGGGCAACAGCATCAAAAAATAATGAACGTATCAAAAGTCTTACGGAACGTCTTACAAAATATACATTAATATTTGCAATATATGCATCAGCTGTATTAATGCATTTCGGTAAAAATATCGGCGAAATTATGGGTGGCGGAAATCTTGCAGGAAAAATGATAACTATTATTGCACCAGTAGTTCCTTTTATATACATGGAAATAATTCTTGAAGCTTTAATAAAAGGTATGGGATTACAAAGTTTTTCATCATTAAATTATCTGATAGAATACGTTATAAGAATTTCAATAGTATTGATTTTTGTTCCTAAGTTTGGATTCTATGGAATAGTGGCATCATATTATTCAAGCAATGTAATTGGAAACTGTGCAAGATTTATCAAAATAATCAAACATACTAAAGCATCATTCAAACCATTCAGGATAATATTTGTGCCAATATTATACGCCTTTCTGACCCTGAAAACAGTTGAACTACTTACACACATATTTATAAAAGATGCGAACACTATCCCTGAAATGATTATCTTTATTATTATTTGGAGTATAATGTATTTCGGAGTATTTGCAGGATTTAATCTTGATTCTTTTCAATTCCCGAATAAAAAAATATTGTTCAATTTCAACAAATAATACTAACAAAAATAATATGAAATGTAGAAAATGATTTCATGCTATTGCAATTTGTACAAAAAAGTTATATAATTATCTCATGCAGTTTGTACTGTAACAATTAATTCCAGAGGAGAATTTGACATGAAAGATTATGATGTTACCAAAATAAGAAATATTGCTCTTGCCGGTCACAACGGTTCTGGTAAGACTTCTCTTACAGAAGCTGTTCTGTATAAAGCAGGTGCTTCTGACCGTTTAGGTAAAACTGCTGATGGTACAACAGTTTGTGACTATGACCCCGAAGAAATTAAAAGAGGGATTTCAATAGCAACATCTCTTGCATCATTTGAATATAATGATTATAAAATCAATTTGCTTGATACTCCTGGACTTTTTGATTTTGCATCAGAAATGATTGAGGGAGTACGTGCAGCTGATACTGTAATGATTACAGTTTCTGCCAAATCAGGCGTTAAAGTGGGTACTCGTAAGGCTTACAATGAAGCTGAAAAACAAAACAAATCAAAAATATTCGTTGTTACAAAAATCGACGATAAAGATGCTAATTTCTTTAATGTCTTAACTGAATTGAAAACGGTTTTCGGACCTACTGTATGCCCTGTTGTCGTACCTGTAATTAGCAACGGAGAAATCGTTTCATATGTCAACCTCATAGAAATGAAAGCTTATAAATATGACGATAAAGGCAACGCTGTTGAAACTGATATGCCAACATCTGAGATTTCAGAAAAGTTTGAGTATCGTATAGATGGACTTATTGCAGCAGTTTCTGAAGCTGTTGCTGAAACTTCCGATGAACTTATGGAAAAATTCTTTGAAGGTGAAGAATTTACACAAAAAGAACTTATCGATGGTATTCATGATGGTATGAACCGTGGCATAATTACACCGGTTATATGCACATCTGCTACCGAACTTGCCGGAATAGATATGCTTCTTAAAGAAATGGAACTTCTTCTCCCAGCTCCTGATGAAATAATAACTACAAAAGAATCTGATATTAAATGTAATACTTCAGAACCTATGTCAACATATGTTTTCAAAACAGTAGCAGACCCATTTGTAGGTAAAATGTCATTTATACGTGTGATGTCCGGCAAACTTTCTTCAAATAGTGAAGTGATTAATTCAATTACCGGAAATGCCGAAAAAATAGGCAAACTCTATACCCTTTGCGGAAAAAAGCAAACAGAAGTTACCGTTGCTTATGCAGGTGATATAGTTGTTGCATCTAAAATTTCTGCCAATACCGGCGATACACTTTGCGACAGTTCCAAAATAGTTACATTTGAAAAAATGGAATTCCCAAATCCTTGCTATTCAATGGCTGTTAAAGCCAAGGCTCAGGGAGATGAAGCTAAGATTTCAACAAGTATGCAGAGAATCACAGAAGAAGACCCTACTTTAACATACCGTCAGGACGAAAACACTAAAGAACAGATTTTAAGTGGTCTTGGCGAACAGCATATTGAAGTTGCTGTTGCAAAACTCAAAAATAAGTTTGGCGTTGATGTAAATCTTACTGTTCCAAAAATAGCATACAAGGAAACTATCCGTAAAAAAGTTAAAGTGGAAGGCAAACATAAAAAACAATCGGGTGGTCATGGTCAATATGGTCATGTCTGGATTGAATTTGAACCATGTATAAGTGACACACTCATTTTTGAAGAAAAAGTATTTGGCGGAGCAGTTCCAAAGAACTACTTCCCTGCTGTTCAAAAAGGTCTTGAAGATTCCGTAAAAAAAGGAGTTTTAGCTGGTTGTCCGGTAGTAGGACTAAAAGCAATTCTTGTAGATGGTTCATATCACCCTGTTGACTCATCTGAAATGGCTTTTAAAACAGCGGCGTCAATCGCTTATAAAGAAGGTTTACGTCAGGCTGACCCTGTTATGCTTGAACCGGTCGGCGAACTTAAAGTTACTGCTCCTGATGAAAACACAGGCGATATCATGGGAGAACTTAACAAACGTCGTGGCAGAGTCCTCGGTATGGAACCTGTTACACATGGTGTTACTACAATTCAGGCAGAAGTTCCTATACGTGAAATGCATGATTTTGCATTATATATCCGTCAGGTAACAAGGGGCATGGGAAGCTTCACACTGGAATTTGAACGTTATGAACAATTACCTTCCAATCTTCTTGCAGAAGTAATTTCATCAGTAAATTCAGAAAATTAGTTTATATGGAGGTGTTAAACGCACCTCCCCTCCCTTTTTTCCCGAAATATAGATTTAAAAAAATTTTTGAAATTTTTTTCAAAAAAGGGTTGACAAATCAAAAAAGTTGTGATATAATATAATAGTCGTCAGGGAACAGTACAGACGACAAAACAAAAATTGTGGGGGTTTAGCTCAGCTGGGAGAGCATCTGCCTTACAAGCAGAGGGTCACAGG
>CAZTUV010000147.1:0-4989 GCA_964616595.1 uncultured Alistipes sp. | reverse complement strand
AAATTCTGGCAATGAATCAATTTCAGAGCTAAGTTTTTCAGAAATAATTCTTGCAGCAGTTTCACGGTAATCGATACCCATTTCTGCAAGTTTATCAAGAATATTATAAGCCTCATGAGAAACATTATCAATTTTAGATATATCATTAATAATGTTATCTTTTTTCATAGAGATAACTTCGGATTTTCTTGGCAAATCCTTTTGTTGTATAGTGGCTTTAGTGTAACGTTCTATTTCTCTGAGTTCATAAAATTGTCTCCTGCCACTAATAAGTGTGTAAGCTGTTCCAGTTCTTCCGGCACGACCTGTACGGCCTATACGATGAATATAGTATTCGTTATCCTGTGGCAAGTCGTAATTGAATACTGCATCAACACCACTGACATCTATACCACGAGCCGCAACATCGGTAGCAACAAGTATTTCAGTAGCCTTATTTTTAAAGCTGTTCATAACTTGTGTACGCTGGGACTGTTTCATATCGCCATGTATCCCTGAAGCCTTAAAACCTGACTTTATAAGTTCTTCAGTAAGGTCATCGACCATTTTTTTAGTATTGCAGAAAACCATAGATGATGATGGTGAATATGCTGACAGCAAAAGCTTTAATGCATCAGTTTTTCTTCCCATAGCCACTTCAAAATAAAATTGTTCAATAAGTTCAACAGTTTTTTGTGAAGATTTTATTTTTATGTGAATAGGATTATTTTGATACTTTTCAGTTATAGAGAGTATAGCCGGAGGCATAGTTGCTGAAAAAAGAACAGTTTGTCTTTCTGCCGGAACACCAGAAAGTATAGATTCGATATCTTCACGAAATCCCATATTAAGCATTTCATCAGCTTCATCAAGGATTATACAGCGGAGATTATCCAATTTAAGTGTACGACGTCTTATGTGGTCCATAATACGACCTGGAGTACCTATTACAATATTTGCACCACGTTTAAGTTCGTGTATTTGTTTTTCCATGCTTGCACCGCCATATACAGATACAGCACGTACTATTTTTTTGTACTTTGCAAATTTGCGTATTTCTTCATGAGCCTGCATAGCAAGTTCTCTTGTTGGACAGAGAATAAGAACATTTACATTATTTCTGTTTGTTTCGTTAATGCTTTCCACCGCTGGTATACCAAAAGCGGCTGTCTTACCCGTGCCGGTATTTGAACGTCCTATAACGTCCTTTCCTTCCAAAAGCATTGGAATGCTTTGTTGTTGAATTTCAGTCATATCTGTAAATCCAAGTTCATCAACAGCATTAATAAGTTCTTGAGATAAGTTTAATTCGTTAAAATGCATTTTAATTCCTTTCATTTATAAACCAGTATTTTATAATAATACCATAAATTTCTCAAAACGTCAAGACATATTTTGAAAGGGAGTGGACTTTTGGCGGTGTTTATGACAACATGTAAATTTATTTTTCTTTGTACATCTCCCCATTAATGTACGATTCTGAAAATACATGAATTCAAGTAACTTGAAAATTAAAACCGCTATTAGCCACTCCCCTTTTTCATAAAATACTTGACAAATTGAAAAATATTGTATATAATAAAATTGTATGTAGTTTTGGATAATATATTTAGAAATTTCTGATGGAGGGTATCATGGATAAACATCGTCAAATAGCATTTATAACAGCATTTATTATTGCTATTCTTGTTATGATGCTTGGAAAAGCCTGTACTGATAGTATGTTTAATAATCAATCGGAAACTATTCAGAATGTTTCGCAAACAACACAGGATTACAAGAATTATTCTAATAATTCTGATAATAAAATTTCTTATACGGAAACTTCAATACAAACCAATACTCCGATTGAATATGTTACTAATATGTTTGGTGAAGTAATTGGAACTCGAGAAACTACTGTTGCAGATGTTCAAGAAACGGATATTCAAACTACTACTAAAGAACGTTCAATACTTGAACAATATAACGAAAACAAAACAGATTCTATCAAGAATCAGGACGGCTATAAGCCAAAGTCCGAAATAAGTATTACAATTCATTGACGTGGAGGTAAAAAATGATTATTATTGAAATGGCAAACGGTAAAAAAATTAAAATTGAACTTTACCCAGAGATTGCTCCGATTACTTGCGAAAACTTTGAAAAACTTGTTAAAGATGGTTTCTATGATGGACTTACATTTCATAGAATAATTCCAGGATTTATGATACAGGGTGGTTGCCCTCTCGGAAACGGTACAGGTGGCCCAGGCTGGAACATAAAAGGGGAGTTCTCTTCTAATGGTATAAAAAATGACCTCAAGCATACAAGGGGGGTAATTTCAATGGCTCGTTCTATGAGACCTGATTCAGCTGGTTCACAGTTTTTTATTATGCACGAAGATGCTCCCCACCTTGATGGTCAGTATGCAGCTTTCGGCAAGGTCGTTGAGGGTATTGACGTCGTTGACGAAATTGCAGAAGTTGCTACAAATTACAATGATGCTCCACTTGAACCTCAAGTGATGAAAAAAGTTACTATTGAATAATTTTTAATGCCGGAATTAAACTTTTCCGGCATTGCTTTTTTGAAAGGAATGAATTTGTATGTTATATATAGGTTGTCATATGTCTGCATCTAAAGGTTTCGTTGCCATGGGAAATCAAGCCAGAGCTATTAATGCTAATACTTTCGCTTTTTTTACACGTAATCCTCGTGGAGGCTCTGCTAAAGATGTAGACATTTCAGATATAGAAAAGTTTCGGGAAAATTTCAAGGACTTTGGAAAACTTGTTGCCCATGCACCTTATACTATGAATCTTTGTTCTGCTGATGAAAAAATAAGAGATTTTTCACGTAACATCATGGCAGATGATTTGAGACGAATGGAGTTTATACCAAACAATTATTATAATTTTCACCCTGGTTCGCACGTAAAACAAGGCGTTGAGTTTGGTATTGAAATGATTTCCAAGCAACTTAATGAAATACTTGTACCCGAACAATCAACAATTGTTTTATTGGAAACAATGGCAGGCAAAGGTTCTGAAATGGGAAGAAACTTTGAAGAAATTAGAGCTATAATTGACCGTGTTGAACTTAAGGATAAAGTAGGAGTATGCCTTGATACTTGTCATATATGGGACGGGGGATATGATATATCAAAGAATTCTGAGGGTGTTATTGAAGAATTTGACAGGATAATAGGTATTGACCGACTTAAAGCTATTCATCTGAATGATAGTAAGAATGTTTGTGGTTCTCATAAGGATAGACATGAACAAATTGGCATGGGGTGCATAGGAACAGAAACACTTTTGAATTTTATAAATCTTCCTGAGATAAAGGGATTACCTGTTATCTTAGAAACTCCAAATGATATGGCTGGATATAAAAATGAAATAAATCTTTTGCGTTGTAATTATTGTGAATGACGCTTTAATATGACAGAATATGAAATTTATATTATTCTGTCATTTCCATATGAAATACATGGTTGTCTTCAAGTGCAGAAATAAGATTATCCATAGCATCAGCAACAGCATTGTCATCTGTAATTCTTACAACGGTTTTATTATATTCTTTGATGATTGATATAATAGCATCAAGAGATTTTTCGACATTATTTAATTTATAGGTATCTCCGGAAACTGTTATATCAATATATCTTATTGATTCGGAGGATTCTTCCGATGTAACGTTAGTTTCTGGAGATGAAACCTCTTGTTCTGAATTAGATGTTGAGTTATTGACAGAAGTAACAGAGTTTCCCGAGTTATTACCGCCTAAGCCAAAACCCCCTCCAAATCCGAGGCTGGATATAATCATAAGAACTGCAATAATCAGCAATAATACAATCAATATAGGAATAAATTTGCTTTTTTTTCTTGAATTATTTTCTTGGTTCATTTTAATTCACCTTTCTTTTGTATTAATGTATGTACAATACATATCCGAATAAATTTCTTTAACATTAGATATGGCTGTTCTTACAGTTTTAACATCTTTATAAAGGGCTTTGCTTCCATCGTAAACAAACGCACACAAAATAACAGAATCTTGTTCTGATTCTGATTTTTCAAAAGATGATATAAGTTTTTTGGAAATATCATCAACATTTATATTCGACTGTTCAAGAATATTGTTTTTATCGGATATAATTAATTTAGTGTCAGTATCATATTTAAGATTTATTGTTATTAATATTCCTTGTTCGTATTTATCGAGTGCCAATTGATTAGCAGTTGCATTATCATTAATACTTGCTGCTTTTTTCCATGCTTCTACAATTTCTTTGTCAGCGTCTTCACGGACTTTCTGAAGTTCCGACTGCATATTGGCAATAGCATCATTTGCACGTTTTTCAGTATCTTTAAGGTTCTGATTTGCGGTATTCAAATCCTGTTCAACCTGTGCAATCTGTTCTTCATAATCTGTGCGTATAGTATCATTTTCATTTTGGAGACTCATCATAAGCCAGAACATCATTATTAGTATGACATCAAGTAAAGCAGTGAGTTCAATAACTATACCTTTTTTCATATAAGTACCTTTTCTTTTTTATCAGTAGTTTTAGAGTTTCGTTCTAGGTATAGGGCAATATTTTTTTCGTTGTCCTCAATTTTTGCGGAAATAATTCCATCAAGAAATTTGAATATAATAGCAAAAACAAGTCCCCAGAATGTGGAAGTTAATGCCCCATAGAAGTTACCGGTAATATCTGAAAAATCTGCAACGAGTCCCAACAATGAGGTAACTGTTCCAAGAATTCCAAGTAACGGAAAAATTCCTGTCAAATTGACAAATACAGAATAAAGACTACTTGTTTTTTTACGCATATTCACTATGTCGGATTCACGTATGACGGAAATATCTATTTCTGCTTGTTTTCCGGAAATATTATCAGGTACAAATATTGTTAAATGTAGCTTGTCATAAAGTTTGTCCGATGATTTTTTTAAAAAATAGAATACGAATCCAGTGAATAATGCTGCTATAAATATAATCATATCATAGCCCCATATATTC
>CAZTUV010000146.1:0-4994 GCA_964616595.1 uncultured Alistipes sp. | reverse complement strand
ATCTGAAAAAGTGTTCAAAAAAGCTGTTTTTGTAACAGACTATCCTAAGGAAATCAAATCATTCTACATGAAACAAAATCCTGATGGTAAAACCGTTGCAGCTGTTGACCTTCTTGTTCCGGGTGTCGGCGAAATCATCGGTGGCAGTGAACGTGAAGCCGATTATGATAAACTTGTTTCTGCTATGAACGAAAGAAATATGAATCTTGACCTTTATTCGGATTACCTTGACTTAAGAAAATATGGTTCAGTACCACATGGCGGTTTCGGACTTGGATTTGAAAGACTTATAATGTATACAACAGGTATGTCAAATATCCGTGATGTAATTCTTTATCCAAGAACTGTCGGCAGTATCAGATAATCATAACATGACAATATCGGAAAACATCAATGACGCTGTTTTCCGATTAAATAAACAGTAAAGGAATGATGTTTATGTCAAAATCGCTGTATATTCCGGAGGGCTATAAATCTGCCCTTACTCTCAGGGAAACCCAGCACGCTATTAAGTACATTAAGGACGTTTTCCAGCAGGCACTGTCATTTGCTCTTACACTTGACCGTGTATCTGCTCCTCTTATTGTAAAAAAAGGAAGCGGAATCAACGACGACCTTAATGGTATTGAAAGAAAAGTGGATTTCACTATCAAGGAAATTGACAATAATGAAGCTGAAGTTGTTCAGTCACTCGCAAAATGGAAAAGAATGGCTCTCTATCGTTACGGATATCAGCCAAATGAAGGCATCTATACCGATATGAACGCTATTCGCCGTGATGATGATACAGATAATACTCATTCAATATTTGTTGACCAGTGGGATTGGGAAAAAGTTATCACCCGTGAGCAAAGAAATATTGAATTTCTTAAGGAAACTGTAAAAAGTGTTGTAAAAGCTGTTGCATACGTAAAAAGAAAAGTCGGATTACGTTACCCTGCAATTGCCGGAAATGTATGTGATGATGTGTTCTTTATTACAACACAGGAATTAGAAGATATGTTCCCCGACAAATCACCAAAAGAACGTGAACGCCTCATAACAAAAGAACATAAAACTGTTTTCATAATGCAAATCGGCGGAACTTTGGCAAGCGGTCAGAAACATGACGGCAGAGCTCCGGACTATGATGACTGGTCACTTAATGGTGATATTCTTGTATGGGACGATATTCTTGATAATGCTCTCGAAATTTCTTCAATGGGAATACGTGTAGATGAAAATTCCCTTAAAAAGCAACTCGCTGAAACAGGTTCTGAAAACCGCATGAAATATGATTATCATAAAATGATTGCCAATGGAACTCTTCCATTAACCATAGGCGGTGGTATCGGTCAATCAAGACTTTGTATGTTCCTGCTCGAAAAAGCACATATAGGTGAAGTACAATCATCTATATGGAGTGATGAAATGATTTCACAATGTGCTGAAAACGGAATAACCTTACTTTAATATAAAAAAATGAGTTCAGCAATTATACTGGACTCATTTTTTATAAAATAATTAAAGCTGTTCAGCAATATCATAAATCAGTCTTTCAGATTTTTCCCAGCCAAGACATGGGTCTGTAATGGATTTTCCGTATATGTTTTCTCCGATTTTCTGTGAACCATCTTCAATATAACTTTCAATCATAAGACCTTTTACAAGTTTTCTGATATCATCACTATGACGCATACTATGAAGTACTTCTTTTGCAATACGAATCTGTTCATTATACTGTTTTCCGGAATTAGAATGGTTTGTATCAACTATAAGTGCAGGATTGAGGAGTTTCTTCTGTGCATAGGTATCTGAAAGTCTTATTAAATCTTCATAATGATAGTTAGGGAATGAATTTCCCCTTTCATCGACATAGCCACGTAATATAGCATGTGCATAAGGGTTTCCGTCGCTTTTCACTTCGCAGCCTCTGTATATAAATGCATGAGAATGTTGAGCAGCAGTAATTGAATTCATCATTACTGAAATATCACCAGCAGTAGGATTTTTCATGCCTACCGGAATGGTTACACCACTTGAAACCAATCTGTGTTGCTGATTTTCAACAGAACGTGCTCCTATTGCAATATAAGAAAGAAGGTCATCAAGATAACTGTAATTTTCAGGATAAAGCATTTCGTCAGCACTGGAAAAACCTGTTTCAGCAAGAGCTTTCATATGAAGATTTCTTACTGCAATTATACCGCTTTTAAGGTCTGGCATACCGGTAGGATTAGGCTGATGTAACATTCCTTTATATCCGTCACCGGTTGTACGAGGTTTTCCTGTGTAGATTCTCGGAATAATGAAAATCTTATCTTTTACTTTTTCCTGAACTTCTCTTAAACGTGTTATATAATCAAGAACACTTTCTTCCCTGTCTGCTGAACAAGGGCCGATAATAAGAAGAAATTTGTCAGATTCTCCGCTGAAAATCTTTTTTATTTCATCATCACGTTTTGCCTTTATATCTATAAGTTCCTGTGAAAGAGGGTGAGCGGATTTAATTTCTGTTGGATGTGGTAATTCCCTGATAATATTCATAGCCATAATAAAAACTTCCTTTTAATTTATTTCTGAAATCCAGTCTGTTCCATATCTGAGAGCAAGCTGGTCACAAAGCACAAGTGCAGTTACACTATCAACCACAACTCTTGCACGATGAATTATTGCAGGGTCATGACGACCTTTTATTTGTAATTTTGTTTCCTGTAACGTATTTATATCAATAGTATCCTGTTCCTTGTAAATTGATGGAGTAGGTTTTACAGCGGTACGGAAAATTATAGGCATACCATTTGTTATACCGCCTAAAATTCCACCATTATGATTAGTTTTGGTATATACAGTTCCGTTATTGGAATAATAAGCATCATTGGCAGTACTTCCTGACATTTCCGCAAAACCAAACCCATCACCGAATTCAACGCCTTTGATTGCAGGAACACTAAAGAGCATATGAGATAACACACCTTCAATAGTATCAAACCAAGGTTCACCAACACCTGCCGGAAAACCTGTTATAGCAGTTTCGAGACGACCTCCAACGCTATCACCATTATTACGTGCATATGATATTTTATCTTTCATTAACTGTCCGGATTTTTCATCAAGAACAGCAAACTCAAGAGTATTAAGAACATTTATATCATCTTGTATATTTTCAAAATTTCTATCATGTACTCCTGCACACGAAAGTATATGAGTACCTATATATATACCTTTATTTCTGAGAGCCTTTATAGCGATTGCACCAGCAGCAACAAGACCGGCTGTTATTCTGCCTGAAAAATGCCCGCCCCCTCTGAAATCCTGAAAACCATGATATTTTATCTGGGCAGTATAATCCGCATGACCAGGACGTGCTTTATAAGCCAGTTCGCCATAGTCTTTGCTTCTGGTATCATTATTTTGTATTATCAGAGTAATAGGTGTGCCAGTAGTTTTCCCGTTAAACACACCGCTTACAATTTTAACTTCATCTGCCTCACGCCTTGCCGTTGACAAAGAACCCACAGACTTTCTCAGTTCCATTTGTGATGCTATGAAATCTTCATCAACATCAATGCCAGCTGACAAACCGTCAAGTACTGCACCAATCATATTTCCATGACTTTCACCGAAAATTGTAACAGCGACACTTGAACCGAATGTATTTTTCAATAAAATCATCTCCTGTGAATTTATAACATTTATAGAATATCATATATTTATCAATTTGTCAATTGGTCACTCAAGTCCTTAAGTCTTGTCAGAATAATTTCTGCGACTTTATTTTTAGGCATAATTTCAAGTTGTTCAGTACTATCTTCGGTTATTAAAGTCACAATATTTGTATCTGTTCCAAAGCCTGCTCCGGCGGTTTTAAGTGAATTGGCACATATCATATCGCACTTTTTAGAACTAAGTTTTTTTCTTGAATTTTCAAGCATATTTTCAGTTTCCATAGAAAAACCGCATATAATCTGACCAAATTTTTTATGTTCCCCTAAATATTTAAGGATATCTTTTGTTCGTTTCAAAGGAATATTCATATCAGAGTCAGATTTTTTTATTTTATTGTCAGCCATTGATACAGGAGTATAATCAGCAACAGCAGCCGATTTAATAATTATATCAAATTCCGATTGATGTTCCGTCACTTTCTGAAACATTTCCTCAGCAGATTCAGTTTTTATCACATTTACAAACATAGGTGGTTCTACATCTGTATGTCCGGCAACTATTGTTACATCTGCCCCTCTGAGCATAGCATTTTCAGCAATTGCAAATCCCATTTTTCCGCTTGAATGATTCGTTATAAAACGAACAGGGTCAATACTTTCACGGGTAGCACCTGCTGTAACAAGAACTTTTTTACCCTGCAAATCCTTTTCAAATGCTATTTCACGTACGATATAATTAAGAAGTATGTTTTCATCAGGAAGCTTTCCATCTCCCATATCACGATTGGCAAGCATTCCATGAACAGGCTCTACTATTTCATAACCAAACCTTTTAAGCTTTTCAATATTATCCTGTACAATAGGATTATGAAACATATTATGATTCATAGCCGGCGATATAATTTTTTTACAAGTGCATGCCATAACTGTTGTAGTAAGCATATCATCGGCGATTCCGTTAGCAATCTTCCCGATAACGTTTGCAGATGCCGGAGCAATCATCACAATATCAGCTTTTTTAGCTATTGAAACGTGTTCAACACTATATTCAAAATTTCTGTCAAAAGTATCTATAAGGCATTTATTCTGGGTAAGAGTTTCAAAAGTCAACGGATTTACAAAATTTGTTGAATTAGGTGTCATAGCTACATGAACTTCAGCACCAAGTTTAGTCAACATTCTTGCAAGGTTGCATATCTTATACACTGCTATCGAACCCGAAACTCCTAACAATACAGTTTTTCCAGTAAGCATATTATTATAGGTCTCCTTTTATATTTTTGTATTCAGAACAAGAAACAAAATTATAATATTGTCCCCTTTCTGAAAGAAAATCACCCAAATAAT
>CAZTUV010000145.1:0-5071 GCA_964616595.1 uncultured Alistipes sp. | reverse complement strand
CATTAACACAAATTCCACTTTTTTCATAAGAGAATTTCATTTTTCAAACGACTAATAAGTGAATGAGAACGTTCCATATTTCAAAAAATTCTATTAGAGGAGGATTTATTATGTTTAAAAAATCAACTATTGCTGTTTTTACGGCAATTACAACCATGCTTTCAGTATTCAGTCCTATTTCAACACACGCTGAAATCCCTGAACCTGAAAAAATTATCTCTGAAAATACTTTTTTGCAAGATTCAAATGATACTTCAACTATAATGACTACAACTCAAACATCTTCCGGAAATGTACCTGTACAAACTACTGTATCATATAATACAATTCCGGAACGTGTATATACTTTTACAACTGTTACAGCACCACCCGACGCTCCGGATATTCTTCCGGTAAGTGACAGCAAGGAAATTACTGTATCAGTAGTTGACGGAGACACAAACGAAGTCCTTAAAGGTGTAAAAGTTCATCTTGTTGAAACTGAGAACCACCAAAGCCAAATAATTAAACGTGATTTCGGCACATTGGACACAGACAAAGAGGACTCATGCACAATAAATTTTGATTATACCCTTGAAAAAGATACAGATATTGTACTTCTTACCGCTGTATTAGAAGATGTTCCAGAAAATTATGCACCAAATCCATACAACTCAAATGTTATTGATTTTACTGTTGATGCATCTTTCCGGAGATATTATAATCATACTTATTCAAATCAATTTACTATAACTTTATACAAAAAAACAAATATTTCCTTTAATGCTGTATGTAGCGTCATTGACAGTTCAACCGGTGAATATGTTGATGATGTAGGTGTAAGATTTGCACATTATAATTCCGCTTCCTATAATGTAATTGATTCATGGACTACCGAGGGAAAATCATCTCACTCAATAAACAATATTGAATATAGTATTCCAAAGTATTCCAATGGGGAAACTTTCAGCCTTTCTGCTTATGAAATTCCTGAGGGTTATGTAAACGACTACTATTTAAATGAAAAAGCAAATTATACTTTTAGATATGATGATAACGGCTATCCTGAAACAATTGAATTTATAGCATATATTACTTCGGAAACAGCAACCACTACAACAATTCATCATTCAACCACTACAACAATTTATCATTCAACAACTACTATAGTTACAACTATTAATTCATATACATTATATGGTGATGTCAACAATGATAACAAAGTTACAATTTCTGACTCGATACTCATAATGCAATCACTTATAAATGCAGATGAATATAAACTTTCCGATGCTGGAAAAATTAATGGTGATGTATACAATAACGGCGACGGAATAACAAATATGGACGCTCTTATTATTCAAAAAGTTGTGGCAAATAAGATTTCTGAAAGCGATTTGCCAGTAAAATAATATTATCTGATAAAATGGAACGGTTGAAATATACCGTTCTTTTTTTGCAAACATGAAAAAAGGAACCCTTATGAGTTCCTTCTTTCATTATATCATTATATTTGAGGGAGTCGGGATTAGCATATTATACTTCGGGAAGTTCCTTAATAATTGTGGCAACATATTTCTGAATAGAAAGTGCGTCCATAGTGGATATACCGTCGCCTCTATTATAAACATCTGCTAAATCTGCTTGTTTTTCTGTAAGCTTATATTCATCAGCATTTGACACTGCTTGCATTACAATTACAGCATCTGCAACGGTAACAGCTCCATCTGAATTTGCATCACCATAAATTCCATCAGATATATCTCCGGAAGTTGTAGTAGTAGTTGTTGTTGATGTTTGTACAGCTGAAGTTGTTGTCTGTGTTGTAACAGGAGTCTGGTCAATACCACTATACATTTTATAGCCTATTTCACTATATGCACTACTTGAAACTGTTTCTGCAAATCCATCAGGATTTGGTGAACCATCAGCATTTCTCCATAATGTATGGAAATCTGTACCCATAGCTGGTGCTTCAAGTTTTATGAAATCAGATTCAGCAGGAGTAATTACTTCACCAAGCTTAGAACCATTGGCGAGTGTTTCTGACTTTGCAAAATAATACTTACTATTATAATAAATTGTATTTTTAGCACTACCTACAAATTTATCGTTTGCAATCTTAGAGAAACCACTTGCACCAGTTTCTGAAATTTTATCAACATTAATGTAAGACATCATATTTTCATAAGTAGCATCGGCAGAACATCTATAAACCATATAATTTGCTTTACCATTGCCACCCAAATTATTATTGTAAGATGTACAATTCTTCATATCACCAAATTCAGGGTTATTATTATCAGTAAAACCACAGTTAAGGTTTTCAAACGCAAGACAGTTTTCAACCTGATGTCTTGTACCAATTCCGCCACCGCCGAGTTTGAAACCATTACCATCACAATCGCCGTAACCTTCACCGAATTCTGTAAATCCATTTCTGAAAGCTATACAATTCTTAATTGTAACAACGCCAATAGGACCTGTTGCAGATTTAGCATATAAATCCCAGCCGTCATCGGAGTTATTATACGACAAACAACCATCAAATACATTTCCCTCACCGCAAGTGAGTTTAGCTGCAAAACCATCTGCATTTTCCATAGTTTCGTTATCGCAGTTATTTTTAGAAGTACAATTCTTTACAAGGTTGTTTGACGGCCACTGTTCAATCGATGTATAGGAAGTCTGATAACGTGAAATCTGAAGTCCTGTATCCTGATTGTCATTGAACACCATCATTTCAATAATATTGTTGTCGCCTGAAAGAAGCATACCATTATCGCCTGCTTTTGTAATTTCAAAGCCATAAAAATGCCAGTATGAGCCATCAAGAACAAAACCTCTTGCAGAACCGCTTACTTCCTGACCTGTAAAATCAAATACTACATTTGCACCTGGGTAAGCAGAAATCGTCTTATAAGCACCTGCTGTACCAGAATTGCTTTCTTCGATTATAATAGTATCTGTATAATTGTAAGTTCCTTCAAGGAGATAGATTGTACCGCCAGCCTGAACATTATTTATAGCAGTAAGAACATCTGTCGGATTATCTATTGATTTACCGTCTCCGTTACCTGAAGGCGAAACATAAATCACATTGTTTCCTACAACAGGATTTGAAGGGGTTACAGGTTTAGCAGTTGTTGTAGTCTGTGACGGCTGTGTAACTGTTGTTGTCACGGTAGTAACTGTTGTAGTTGTCGGCTGTGTTGTAATTGGTGTATCAGCATCTTGAAAACCACTGCCTATTGCGATTATTGAATCGTCATATGCAACAAGTGCATCTTTAAGAGCCTGATTTACTGCATAGCTTTCATCGTCAACAGAATTATCAAATGTCCATTGGAAATCTCCACCATCAACACGTCCGGATTTAGCAATTACATTTTCCTTTGCCTCTTCCGGAGAATCAGGTGTATAGCTATACATATCTGAAGAAGTATCAAAGTTATTATAGGAAGTTCCACCATTCTTTGCAGTCACATCAGATGGAACAGTTTCATTTCTGTCACTTACAACATAAGCGTCAAAATCAGTATTATTTTCAGAATATGTAACAAATGACTTTGCACCTTCAATATAATTGTTGAAAGCTTTTATAATACCGCCTGTCTCACTTGAGAAAGTACCACCTGTTATTTCATCTGAACCTTGCTCAGAAATCAACATAGGATATTTACAGTTTCTGAAATAGTTATTTTCGACAAATGCAGATGCACCCATAGTAACACCAACGCCATATTTAGCATTGCCGTCAAAATAATTGTTATAAATATGAACTGTACAAGTTCTTATTCTTGGGTGACGTGAATCTGAATGGTCATACCAATTGTGATGATATGTAATATAATTTTCTGTACTTTCAGACTTCATGCCCTGAAGATTACACTTTCCGTTATCCCAGAAATGATTATATGAATGTGTGACATATGTTGAAGTCTTTGTATCCAAAGCACCATCACCTTTTACCTGGTCAGCATCTGAACCTGCATCACCATAGAAAAAGTCGCAGTTATGAACCCATATATGGTCATTTTTCTGCTGAAGTCCACAATCATCGCCCTCTGAACTATCACAATTCATAAAGCCAATATTTCTCGCCTCAACATTTGAAGAATTTTTCATAACAAGACCAAAACCATTAAATGTTGTATCATTGCCTATGCCTTCAATAGTGAGACCACAAACAGCAGTATCCACCATCAAATCACCCTTAGGCATATCGGCAGGGTCGGTAATATTACCAATAAATCTTATAGCAACCGGAGGAGCATAACTATTATTTTTAAGACCGGTAATAATATTCTGAATACCAGTAAGTTCTGTATCAACGCCCTTTTTATTAGGAAGTGTAACTGTTACAGAATCTTTATTGTCATCAGTCACATAAATTACAACAGCACCATCTCTAAGAGTACCATCTTCATTATATGCACCAGAAGATGTTCCGTTTACCCAACCGAATCCTGAACGGTCATGAGCATATGCTGTTGCCTTTGTTTCGGAAGCTTTGGAGGAATCTTCCTTACCATTTACAACTGGAACAATTTTCATAGTATGACTGCCAGCTTTAAGTCCCACTGCATCGGCTCTCATATAACCTGAATACTGTCTGATAAGCATTGAGTCAATCTGAACACCATCAACATAAACATTATAACCATCTGCACCTGATACAGCTGACCATGTAGCATATATTCCTTCAGCAAATCCAACAGACTGCAAAACTGAAACACTATCTGCGGCTGAAGCTACCATTGTATTTACAGGCATATAAACAACATTATTTACTGTCGATGCCATGCAAGAAACTGACATTACGGCAGCCGCTGCAATAGCTGCTGTACGTTTCCTGAAAATTCTGTTCTTCATTTATATTTCCTCCATAATATATGAAATTAATAAAATTCGTTCTAATATGTGCAACCTTAGCACTTTGTTTTTCATTGTTTATATTATACTGTAAAAAAACACTAAATACAATGATAAATAATACTCACTAACTGATATTTTGTGCTTTTGTTCAATCGAATCCCGCACAAATAATCAATGCGGTAAATTTATACACTATTTAATATAGTATATATCC
>CAZTUV010000144.1:0-5098 GCA_964616595.1 uncultured Alistipes sp. | reverse complement strand
ATATAAAGATTATTTTTATTATTTAAGGAGGTAATTATGAATATAAGGGATTTGATGGAAATGGAATGTACATCATGTAAATCAAGTATCTACGTTGATAAAAATGCTGAATACTGGTATTGCGGTTTGTGTGGAAAACGTATCGACATTAAAGCATCAGCTGAACTTATAGAAAAAGAAAATAAACTCAAGGCAAAAGAGGCTGAATTGAAAATCCGTGAAAATGCTTTGAGAAAAAAAGAAGCTGAACTTAAAGAAAAAGAAGATTTGATTAGGTCAATCGAAAATGGCGAAGAACTCCTTAAAAAGGATTCTCCGGCTGTTCCTACATTTAAAGCCGCTCCTGCTACTGAAGGAAATGTTCCGAAACTTAACAGACCCGATACTGTATTGAATAATTCTGAAATGAAATTCACAAATCTTACAGCTGATATAAACAAAAAAACAGACAGTACTCCAATACAGCCTAAACCTGCTCCGCCTGTAAAAACTGCTCCGGTAATACCTAAGTCTGCTCCAAAAAAATCATCTGTATCAATGAATGAAGTTACAGCAAACAAGCCTGAGCCGTCATTCGTAGCCAAGACTCCGGAATCCATTAAAAAACCTACTGAGGGTAAACTTCGTGAGTTTGAAATGAACGAACATACACTTGTAAAATATAATGATATGAATAATAATATATCAAAAGTCTATTTGCCGGGTAACGTCTGGAGAATAGGCTCTGGTGCATTTAAAGATAATAATAATATTACTTCAATCGTATGTGGCGATAATATAAAGGAAATATGCGATTCTGCATTTATGGACTGTACAGAACTTTCTGAAGTAGTTCTTTCAAACGAAATCAGAAAAATTAATTATAAAACTTTTAATGGCTGTAACAAATTAAAAACTATAACAATCCCTGAAAACGTTATTGAAATTATGTGTGATTCCATGATTTGCGGTCTTGAAGAAATAGTTATAAACAATCCACGTACTACTTGGGAACAGGAAAGCGATTTTGCAAATGCATCTTTCTTAATAGACAAAACTGACAGCGGAAAAGGTGTTAAAAAAATTATATTTAAAGGTACTGAATATAATCCAAATGATGTATTCAAATATGGCAATCTGGCTAACTACTTTAAAGCTAATGGATTATGCCAATATTGTGGAAATAAATTCAGCTTTGTAAACGGTAAATGCCCAACTTGTAAAATCAAAAAAGATTATTAATACTTTGAGGTGAAAAAATGAAATATACACAAGGAAAATTCCTTATATTAAATAAAAAATCCATTGCACGTGAAATATATAGTTTTACAATTTTATGTCCGGAAATTGCAGAAATAGCATCTGCCGGACAATTCGTGCATATAAGAACTGGCAATTTTACACTTCGCAGACCAGTTTCAATTTGCGGAATAGATAAGAAAAAAGGAACTTTAAAAATAGTCTTTGAAGTAAGAGGTGAAGGAACAGAAGAAATTTCACGTCTTAATCAGGGTGATATGATAGATATGCTTGCACCTCTTGGTCATGGATTTACCATTAATCCGGATTTCAAAAAAGTTATACTTATAGGTGGAGGAATCGGTACTCCACCAATGCTTCCGCTTGCTGATACTTATGGAAATAAAGCTACTGTTATAACAGGATTCAGAAGTGCAGATGCTGTTATTTTACAGGAAGATTTTAAAAAAACCGGTGCGGAAACAATTCTTTGTACTGATGATGGTTCATTAGGCATACGTGGCTTTGTGACTCAACCACTTACCGAAATCATTGCAGACAATACCGATGCTGTTTATGCTTGTGGCCCTATGCCTATGCTTAAAGGAATCTCTTCAATATGCAAGAACAATAATGTTTTTTGCGAGATATCTCTTGAAGAACGTATGGCTTGCGGAATCGGTGCATGTCTTGGTTGTGCTTGCCGTACTGTAAAAAATGATGAGGAATATTTTGCACACGTTTGTAAAAATGGCCCTGTTTTCAATGCTAAGGAGGTACTTTGGTAATGGCTGATTTGTCTGTAAATATATGTGGTGTTGATTTTAAAAACCCTGTAATTCCTGCTTCCGGAGTTTTCGGATACGGCAGAGAATATGAGGAACTCTTTCCATTAAATAAGCTTGGTGGCATCGCTACAAAAGGTACTACCCTTAAACGACGCACTGGTAACCTCTCCCCAAGAATCGCTGAAACTCCATCAGGTATGCTTAATTCTGTAGGACTGCAAAATCCTGGAATAGACCACTTTATAGAAAAAGAACTCCCCTATCTTTTACAGAAAGATACTGTTATACTTGCAAATATAGCAGGCTCTACTGTTGAAGAATGTGTTCAGGTAGCTGAAAAACTTGATTCCACAGACGTTCATATGATTGAACTCAATATATCATGCCCTAATGTAAAACAAGGTGGTGCAGCATTTGGAACAAATTGCGAAATGGCATCAGAAGTAGTAAAAAATGTTCGTAAAGCTACTTCAAAGCCACTTGTTGTAAAGCTTTCACCTAATGTCACAAGCATAGCAGATATTGCCAAAGCTGTTGAATTTGCCGGTGCTGATGCTGTATCTTTGATAAATACACTCCTTGGAATGAGAATCGATATAAATACAGGTAGACCTGTTCTGAAAAACAATGTCGGTGGTATGAGCGGACGTGCAGTTTTTCCAATTGCTGTAAGAATGGTCTGGCAAGTTGCAAATGCTGTAAAAATTCCTGTAATTGGTATGGGAGGCGTTTCAAGCGGTCGTGATGCTATCGAACTTATGATGGCTGGTGCAAGTGCAGTACAAGTCGGTGCAGCAATATTTACTGACCCATACGCTCCTGTAAAAATTATAGATGAAATTAATGATTTTCTTGACAGCAAAAACATTTCTTCTGTGCGTGATATTATAGGCACAGTTAAACCATGGTGATAATATGATTATAATGTCAGTAGATTTTGGTGATTCAAGAACTGGTATAGCAGTGTGCGGTAAAGCTGAAATGATTGCAACTCCAGTATGTGTCATCAATGAAAAAGATTTTGATAAATGTCTGGAAAAAACCGCTGCTCTGGCAAAAGAACAGCGGGCAGAAGAAATAGTGGTTGGTTATCCTTTAAATATGAACGGCACTGTTGGAGAACGTGCCGAAAAATGCCGTCTTTTCTCAGAAAAACTTTCAGAATTTGTTGACTGTCCTGTAACTCTATGGGACGAACGTTGTACAACAGTTTCCGCACATAACATTCTGAATGTGACTAATACAAGAGGAAAAAAACGTAAATCCGTTGTTGATGCTGTTGCAGCTACAATCATTCTTGACAGTTATCTCGGATATAGACGTAATAAAGGAATATCTCCTACATAATCATACATTTCAAATCGTTCAAAAGACGACCGGCAGATTTCAATGTTTTGTCTGCATCTCTTTTGATAGTATATTTCTTTGATGGATTTGAAGTGGTCATTGCATAACAAGCAAGTCCAGCTACTGTTCCCACAGTAACACCTTTTGCAATAGATTTCATATTCATATTATCTCCCTTTTTTCACCGCTATTACGGCTGGCGGTGTGCCGGTTTCGGAAATGCTTCCGGTTATATTTTTTGTCGCAAATCGTATATTATTCATGGTGAAAGAAAATGTATAATCTTAACATAGTACTCGTTGAACCTCAAATACCTCAGAATACAGGTAATATATCCCGTACCTGTGCTGTTACAGGTGCAAAGCTTCATCTTATAAAACCATTTGGTTTTGAGATTTCAGATAAACATCTTAAACGTGCAGGTCTCGACTATTGGGATAAATTGGATATTACTTATTATGAAAATCTTCCGGATTTCTTTGAGAAAAATCCAGATGGAAATTTTTTCTATTTCACAACAAAGGGAAAAAACGTTCATAGTGATATTAAATACCCTAATAATTCATTTCTGTTCTTTGGACGTGAAGATGCAGGACTTCCCGAAGAACTTCTTTATAAAAATCCTGATACTTGCATCAGAATCCCTATGAGAAATGAATTAAGAAGTCTTAATTTATCAAACTCTGTTGCTATATCAGTATATGAGGTTCTCAGACAATGGGACTACCCCAACCTTGCCCTTGAGGGTAAACTTACAAAATACAATTGGTAAAAGGAGTAATGACAATTGAAAATAGCTATTTTAACAGACTCTTGCTGTGACCTTGATAAAAAAACTATTGAAGAACTTGATATAAAAGTTCTTCCATTCACTCTTACCCTTGGTGGAGAGAGCTTCAGAGAAATTTTTGACAAGTCTACACAGGAAGTCTATGAAATGATGTCCCACACCGACGAAATCCCAAAACATTCACAAATTTCTCCTATTGTCTTTGAGGAGACTTACAAGGAACTGGCAGAACAGGGATATACTGACATTATTTCCGTTTCCATAAATAGTGAAGGTTCAGGAACTTATAATAATTCCATTTTGGGTAAAAACAATTTTTTTGACGCAAACCCACATCTTAAAGATAAAATAAGAATCTTTAATCTTGATTCAAAATGCTATACTATTTTTTATGGATACCCTATTATGGAAGCTGTCAAAAAAATACGCAAAGGTGCAACCGCTGAAGATATTATCGCATATCTTGAGGACTGGTTCAACGTATGTGCAATATATGCTGTTCCATATAATCTGAAATATGCCCGTAAATCCGGAAGAATTTCAGCAGCAGCAGCATTTGCGGGCGAACTGCTCGGACTCAAGCCTATTATTGAATTTGCAGATAACGGAACTAAAACTGTTGATAAAATAAGAGGAGAAAAAAATATTGTTCCAAAACTCGCTGAATGTGTTGAAAAACATATGACTCCACAAACTCCATATATTATTGTTCATGGCAGAGATACTACTCTTGCAAAGGAAATGGAAAAAGAACTTATAAAACGTACTGGCAGAAAAGCTGAAATGTATAATCCTATTGGTGCAGCGGTTGCATCAAATATAGGACCGGACGTTGTAGCAGTAGTAGTTCGTCGTAAGGAAAAATAATTAAAAAGGGAACGCCTTATAACAGGTCGTTCCCATCAGCCTGTCCAAAAACCCCGATATCAGATTTGACATCGGGGTTAAAAATTTA
>CAZTUV010000143.1:0-5180 GCA_964616595.1 uncultured Alistipes sp. | reverse complement strand
GGCATAGATGCATCGTATTGAGCCATGCATACAAAATGAAGATTAGATAAAGTATTTTTTCTTTCAAATCCTGTAAAATCAGGGTCAACAAAAGCCCTTGTGATTTGTCTTGCACGGTCAGGACGGAAATTAAAGAAAATCACGCTATCATCGGATTTAATCTGTTCGCCGCCATTGATAACAGTTGGGAGCATAAATTCGTCAGTAACTTCATTTGCATATGAATTTTTTATAGCCTGTACAGGGTCAGATTCCTTAACGCCTTCGCCATAAACCATAGCTACATAAGCTTTTTCCACTCTGTCCCAGGCGTTATCTCTGTCCATAGCATAGAAGCGTCCAGAAATTGTAGAAATTTTTCCAAGACCGATTTTATTAAGTTCTGAAACAGTTTGTTCCATAAATTCAGATGCTGAAGATGGTGGAACATCTCTTCCGTCAAGGAATGCATGAATGTATACTTTATCAATATCATTTTTCTTAGCCATTTCAACCAGACCGAAAAGGTGTTCCATATGGCTGTGAACACCGCCTGGTGAAAGGAGTCCCATTAAATGGAGAGCTGAGTTTTTTTCTTTACAGTTTTTCATAGCATTGATGAGTGCTTTGTTTTCAAAGAAAGTGCCATCTTTAATGTCCTTTGAAATTTTAACAAGCATTTGATAAACGATTCTGCCTGCTCCAATATTTGTATGACCGACTTCAGAGTTACCCATTTGACCGTCTGGAAGTCCGACATCAAGACCGCTTGCACCAATAAGTGTACGTGGGCCATTCATATATTTGTCAATGTTTGGAGTTTTTGCGGCAACAATAGCATTGCCATAATCGGACGAATTATAACCGAAACCGTCCATAATAATAAGTGCCACTGGTTTTTTTGACATAATAAGCCTCCTTGATATACTAATCCAAAATAAGTGGTAAAAATCCCGCCAGATTTCATTAAAGCCAAGTATATAAATAATAAGATAAAAAGCTAATATAATAAAAAGTTTCTGATTCTGAGCAGGTTATTCTATTAGTGGGCAAACAAAGAAATGTTTACCCACTTAGAAATAATTAAAAATCAGCCGTTTACAGCAGCCTGAACGATTGTGTTAAAGTCATCAGCCTTGAGTGAAGCACCACCGATAAGACCGCCATCAATGTCAGGTTTAGCAAGGAGTTCTGCACAGTTTTTAGCGTTCATAGAGCCACCGTACTGAATTGTAATACCATCTGCAACTTCCTGATTAAAGAGATTAGCGATAGTTTTACGGATAAATGCACAAACTTCCTGAGCCTGTTCTGGAGTAGCAACCTTACCTGTACCGATAGCCCATACTGGTTCGTAAGCGATAACAACATTCTTTATGCACTTAGGGCAAGTACCTTGTAAAGCGATTTTTGTCTGCATAGCGATAACTTCTTCAGTGATGCCCTGTTCTCTTTGTTCAAGAGTTTCGCCAACGCAAAGGATTGGCTTTAAACCGCCTTCAAGAGCAGCAAGAAGTCTCTTGTTTACAGTCTGGTCAGTTTCGCCAAAGTACTGTCTTCTTTCGCTGTGACCAACTACTACATATTCAACGCCGAGTTCAGAAAGCATATCAGCAGAAATTTCGCCTGTGAATGCACCGCTCTTTTCAAAGTGAACGTTTTCAGCACCAATTTTCACATTAGAACCAGCAGTTGTATTGATAGCTGTTTCAAGATTTGTAAAAGGTACACAAGCGATAACTTCAACATTACCTTCAGCATTAGCAACGAGAGGTTTAATAGCTGTAAGAAGTTCCTTAGCTTCCGGACGAGTTTTATTCATTTTCCAGTTACCAGCTATAATAGCTTTTCTTGTTGACTTATTCATTTTAAATAACTCCTTTTAATAAATTCATATTCCTGTCTGAAAGTCAGCAGGATTTTTGATAGTATATAGTATCCTGTACATAAGGGCGAATATTACTACCCGCCCTTTTTGGAGATATTGTATTACTTTTCAGCGATTGCTGCAACACCTGGAAGAACTTTACCTTCAAGGTATTCAAGAGAAGCACCGCCACCTGTTGAGATGTGGCTCATCTTGTCTGCAAAGCCGAGTTGCATAACTGCTGCTGCTGAGTCGCCGCCACCGATAATTGTTGTAGCATCTGTTTCAGCGAGAGCCTTAGCAACTGCGATAGTACCCTTTGCGAGGATTGGATTTTCAAATACGCCCATAGGACCGTTCCAAACAACTGTCTTTGCGGACTTTACAGCCTCAGCGAAGAGTTTCTGAGTTTCAACGCCGATATCGAGTCCCATTTTATCAGCTGGAATTTCATTTGATGCAACATTTTCAACTTCTATTTCAGCATCGATTGGATTTGGGAAAGTGGAAGCAACAGTTGTATCAACAGGGAGAAGGATTTTCTTACCGAGTGATTCTGCCTTAGCGAGCATTTCCTTGCAATAGTCGAGTTTTTCATCATCAACGAGAGATGTACCTATTGAACCGCCATTTGCCTTGATAAATGTGTAAGCCATTCCGCCACCGATAATAAGTGTATCGCACTTTTCAAGGAGGTTTGAAATAACATTAAGTTTATCTGCGACCTTAGCACCGCCGAGGATTGCCACGAAAGGTCTTTCTGGAACTTCAACAGCGTTTCCAAGGTACTGGATTTCCTTTTGCATAAGGTAGCCAACTGCTGTTTCCTTAACAAACTTTGTAACGCCTGCTGTTGATGCGTGAGCACGGTGAGCAGAACCGAAAGCGTCCATTACGAAAACTTCGCCATCAACGAGTTCTGCGAGTTCCTTTGAGAATTCCTCACCATTTTTTGTTTCTTCTGCACCACGGAATCTTGTATTTTCAAGAACAACTATTTCGCCGTTATTCATAGCTGAAACAGCATTCTTTGCATTTTCACCTGTTACTGTATCATCAGCAGCGAAAACAACTTTAGTATCAACGAGTTCTGCAAGTCTTGCAGCTGCCGGAGCGAGAGAGAACTTAGCTTCTGGACCGTTCTTTGGTTTACCGAGATGTGAACACAGAACAACTTTAGCTCCATTTTCAATAAGTTTATTGATTGTTGGGAGAGCTGCTTGTATTCTGTTATCATTAGTAATAACTCCGTCCTTAAGTGGAACGTTGAAATCTACTCTTACGAGTACTTTTCTGCCGGTGACATTAATGTCCTCAACAGTAACTTTGTTTAATCCTGCCATTGGTATGACATCCTTTCATTGTAAATATACGACAGCTGTTATTTTATTAACAACCCATATATTATTTTACACTATTTTGAAATATTTTTCAAGTACTTCTGCAAATTTTTTCTTAAATTTTTAGTGAATTTTTAGAATAGTAATATTTTTTGTATGATTGCATAGTTTTAATTACTGACAGTATAGAAAATTCTCCCTTATTATCAGGAGAATTTTTCAATTTTATTCAGTAATTTTTCTTGCTTCTATATAGAATCTTTTATCTTCAGCGTGACCCATGGAGAAAGTTTTACGTGGCAATGCTCCGTCTTTGATAACAGTAGGAAAAAGTTGTAATTTATTCATATCCGGAAGTACAAACGATATACCATTGTATTTGACTGCGAGATTTTTAGCGGTATCTGCTCCATGTATATAATCTATTTTGCCACCGTTTTCTTTAATGTAGCCGTCGAGGAAATTCTGAAGTGAACCAACTGATAAATTTGAAGATTTATTATTTATATAGAGTTTCCTTTCGATATTATCATGGAACATAATTATATATTGGTCTGAAACATTATTTTCTGACAAATCAAGGGTATTAGTAATTTCTGAAATAAGCTTATTACAATCAACATCATAAACGAGTCTGTGAATTGCCTCAAATTTAAGAGCCTCACTATAAAGATTAACTATTTCAACGAGTGCATATCTTGCTGGGTGGTCAGATAAATCTTTATCAGGATTAGCTTTTTTAAGTTGTTCATAAAATTCTTTTGCTGTTGCCAATGAATGGTTTCCGTCGCCCATTGCGAAAAGTAACGTATCTTCATTCTTATCGGAAAGACTACAAAGAGCGGCATTAACTTTATTTTGTATTTCTTCATCAAGCAGATAGCCCTTTATACTTCCGCCATTTTGCATAAGTTCAAAATCGTAGATTTTTTGCATTTGATTTTTAGCAATAGGTTCGATAACTGTATTATTAGGGTCATCGATAAGAATCATAATATGTGGCAATTCAAGTTCTGCTCCCTGACGAACTCTTATACGTGGTGGAATTCGTTCTATAACTGTTGCTTCAGTGGCTCTTACCTGCGAAGTGCTTCCCTTTGAAAAATCATATTCTTCAAGGTCAATTGCACCGACAATTCCTTGACGTAAAATTCCGTTGCTTTGTATTCTTTCAACATAAACCATTGCATTTTTATATTCATCAAAAACGCCATCTGAAATATATTTGTTCATACAACTATGGATATTATTGATTCTATCTGTAACGTCATCATTTTCAAGGTAGATTTCCGGAAGTATCAGATTAAGTGATGACGGAACATTTCCAACAATATCATTAACTGTGTTCCAATATTCAGGTTCGCTTGTATATTGGTCACAGGCGATTACTGACCATTTTTTCATATTTGTATTTTTAGGGATAAGGATATCAGCATTTTTAAAAGCAGTTGTTTTCATAAATTATTCTCCTTAATAAAAGTTTTCAATTCTTGATTCAAGCGTGATACTGGGAGTCCTACAACATTAAAATAGTCTCCGTTTATTTTTTCTATCAGTAAAGAACCCTTACCTTGTATACCATAGCCTCCTGCCTTATCGAAAGGTTCACCTGTAGAAATGTACCATTCAATATCTTCATCAGATAGTATCCGGAAAGTCACTTCTGTAACTTCAGAGAAAGTACGGATAACATTTTTATATATTATTGAGCAGGCAGTGACTACTTTATGAGTTTTTCCAGAAAGCATTTTAAGATATTTATGACATTGACTGCCATTTAAAGGTTTTCCTAAAATGGTATTATCAATAATTACTGTGGTGTCACAACCGATTACAATACTATCTGAAGAGCATTTAACAGAAGTAGCTTTTATGCCCGAAAGATATTCTGAAACTTTGAATAATTCGATATTATCGGGGGGAGTTTCGTCGATATCTGTGGAGAATGTTTCAAAATCATCTATAATCAGTTTCATAAGTTCCCTGCGTCTTGG
>CAZTUV010000142.1:0-5387 GCA_964616595.1 uncultured Alistipes sp. | reverse complement strand
TAAATTTTTAACCCCGATGTCAAATCTGATATCGGGGTTTTTGGACAGGCTGAGCTCTCCGACATAACGGAGAGTTTTTTGTTACTTCTCATCATAGAAAACATTATAAGTCATTGCCCTGTGACTATACGTACTTAAAACTATTCCAATAACTGCATACATACTTACCATTGCAGTACCGCCAGCACTCATGAAAGGCAATGGTACACCAATTACTGGAGCGACTTTTAATACCATGCCAATGTTCATTACACAATGTGCAAAAATCATTCCGAATGCTCCCATACACATAAAACTTCCAAGGCGGTCACGTGCAATACGACTATTCGCAAATATTTTCAGACAAATATATGCAAGTATTATAAGTATTCCAATAGCTCCTATAAAACCGAATACTTGTCCTGCATATGTGAAAATAAAATCATTGTGTATTTCCGGAACATATATATACTCATTTGAATCAGCAAAAAGACCTTTTCCGAATACCCCTCCGGATTCAAGTGCAGTTAATCCTAAATCCTGCTGATATTCAATATAATTCGGGTCTGTTCCAGGATTGAATAATATTAAAATTCTTTTTTTATGAAAATCACTTAATGCAAAAAACCACATTGCAGCAATTCCGGCTGCCGCTATAAAGGGAGCTATAACAAGATATTTCCAGGAAATATTTGCAGAACATATCATAAATACAAACATTATTGCAAATACTATGGCAGTTCCATAATCCCCCTGTAATCCGACAATTATAAGAGGGACTGCACCATGCAGACAAAGAATAAGCATATGCAGGGGTTTATTCATTTCTTCCTCATCGTGTGATAAATGATATGCAAAAGTCATTATAAAAACTATCTTCAAAACCTCTGACGGCTGAAACTGAAAAGACCCTAATTTAAGCCATGCTTTATCATCTGCACCCTCTCTCTGATAACCTAAGGAAGTAAATGTTAATCCTACCAATACTAACGCTACCAGAACATATATAACCCACAATTTTGCAAGCTTATGATAATCAATAAATGACAATAATATTGCTACACCAATTCCCAAAATCATTGAAAAAAGTTGTGTACGCCAATAACTATCTCCAACGCCTTCACTGGCACTTATTCCACTTTTACTTATAGAATAAATTAATAGTACGCTTATCACAGAACATATCATAACCGCTAAAAGCAGTCCTATATCCATACTATGCTTATTATCCGACAAATTTTTAAAAGCCGATTTCATTTTGTTCTCCTTTTTATTCTGAACTTTTTATAATGGTTTGCGGTCAAGGTTTTTATAACGAACCGCCAAGGAAATATGTTTTTTCTGTATGCTATCACATTCTTCAAGGTCGGCAATAGTTCTGGCAACTTTAAGAATACTATCATATGACCTTCCTGACATTCCAAGACTTACAAATGCTTTTTGCATATATTCCTTTGATTCCTCATCAATCTGACAATACTCATTAATTTTTGCCTTAGTCATAAGAGCGTTACATTTTATACCTGTATTTTTGAAACGTTCTTTTTGAATTTGTCTTGCTTTAATAACTCTTTTTCTTATATCAGCTGACGATTCCTCTTTTACATCAGATAACATTTCATTAAAATCCAGTGGTGCTACTTCCACTTGCAAATCAATTCTGTCAAGCAACGGCCCTGAAATCTTTGAACGATAATTTTCTATTCTTTTAGCACTGCATTTACATTCTCTCTGAGTACTGCCATAATATCCGCATGGGCAAGGATTCATTGCACCTATAAAAATAACATCACATGGATATGTGCAGTTGCCATTAACCCTTGAAACATGAACTTTTCCGTCTTCAAGAGGCTGACGTAAATCTTCAAGTATTCTGCGATTAAACTCTGCCATCTCATCAAAGAAAAGAACTCCATTGTGAGCAAGCGAAATTTCGCCCGGTCTTGGAATCGAACCTCCGCCAACTATTCCTGCTGACGACGTCGTATGATGTGGTGAACGAAAAGGTCTTTTAGTTATTATCGGCATTTCTGGGGTAACTAATCCCACAATCGAATGAATTTTTGTAGTTTCAAGAGACTCTTCAAATTCCAGCGGAGGAAGTATTGACGGCATACGCTTGGAAAGCATACTTTTACCACAACCCGGATTGCCGATAAGCATTACATTATGACCACCTGCTGCTGCAATTTCCAAAGCTTTTTTAGCAGAACTTTGCCCTTTTACTTCTGAAAAATCAAAAGGATAATTATAATCTTCATCAGATGGAACGTATCTTAAACAAGGAGAAAGCAATTTAATTTCTCTAAAATGTTCTATAAGTTCGCTGGCATTTTTCACAGCATAAATATTTATTCCATCAATAACTGAAGCTTCACGGGCATTATCAAAGGGAACAAATACAGAATCTATATTTTTTTCCTTTGCAAGCATAACCATCGGCAAAACTCCATTTATTCCTCTTATATCACCATTAAGTGATATTTCACCTATGAAGGCACATTTTTCCGGAATATCCCCTATCATTTCAGATGCACTTAAAATTGCCATAAAAATCGCCATATCGTATACAGAACCTGATTTTCTGGTAGCTGCCGGAGCAAGATTAACCATTACAGATGCTATTGGAAATTTTATTCCACAAGCATACAAAGCAGAACGTATACGTTCACGACTTTCTCTGACGGTTGCATCTGGAAGCCCTACAATGTCAAAATATGGACTTCCACGCCTTATATCAACTTCAACATCTACTAAAAAAGCATTTATGCCAGTAAGTCCGAGACTTGAAATTTTTGCAAACAAGAACAATCCCTCCATTCATATTTTATTTAAGTATAACACTTTCCCGCCAAAATGTAAATAATTTCACAAAAAAAGCGGAGCAAAAACCCCGCATAATAATTATTCTATAAGTTCAATAGTTGGTTCTGATTCTGGAATTTCCACCACTTCTTCATAATCCTGCTCCGGAATTTCTATAACTTCTGCTGGATTTTCCGATGTAGTAATTGATTCGGAAGAACTTTCATTTATAATAGTTTCCGTAGTTGTTTCAGCAGAAAATTCAAGTTCTTTAAAATCAGAGAATATAATTTTAAAGTTATTGTTTTCCATTTCAAACGAAACTGGTTTACCATCTTTTCCGACCGAAAGAACATATTCACCAGCATCAAGACTGCCATTCAATTCAAGAATATTATCATTTTCAGTACCTTTAAGTTCTTCAAGGCGTGCATTTGAATCAATAACTTCAATCAAATTAAGCATAAGAGATTTCACGGGCAGTGCTGACTGAGGAACAGAAAAATCAAGTCCTTTATATGAAGCACTGACATTTCCACTATCAAACTCAAGTTTCACACCACTCAAAGTATTGGGGGAAGAGAATTCAATATCCCATAATCCTTCACCAAAACGTTTCAAAACTGCCTCCGCATCGAGGTTATCAATAGTTATATTTACGGACGATTCAAACGAACAATTAAGACCATTTTTGCGTGAAGTCTCGCTCTTAATCGGAGACGAACAGGCAAACATTGTTAATGTCATTAACAATATAACTGCAAATGAAACAAGTCTTTTCATAATACTTTTCTCCAATCTATGTATTTTTAAGACTTTTCACATCTGAGCGGTTATATTGAATCGCCTGAATTTATAATCATCTACTTTATTTTTCTGAATGAATCAGACAGACAATTTATAATATCTCTTGGTAACATTGATTCCTGAGTAAATTTTTCAGATGCAATATCACCGGCAAGTCCATGAATATATGTACCAATACAAGCCGATTCAAAAGCATTGTATTTCTGTCCGGCTAAAGTACCTATTATTCCGGAAAGTACATCTCCACTGCCTCCCCTGCTCATTCCTGCATTTCCGGTGGAATTTACAGCAGTTTTTTTATTGTTTGCAATGATTGTGCCTGCACCTTTAAGAACAACAGTAACATTATATTTTTCTGCAAAACTTTCTGCCATATAAAAACGATTAGCAGATATTTCAGCAGTGGAACATTTTAAAAGACGTGCCATTTCGCCAACATGCGGAGTGAGAATAATATCTGTCTTTTTCCTCAATAAAATATCTATGTCCGATGATATACAATTTATGCCATCTGCATCAATAATTACTGGAATCTCCGAATTCTCTATGACAAATTTCGTCAATTTAAAGGTTTCCGGAGTAACGCCCATTCCACAACCAATAACAATAGCATCATAATTGTTAAGATTCAGTTTTTCCGGAACAAAATCCATACAGCCCTGTTTTTCGGATAGTTCTATAAATGTAGCCTCTGGAGCAAGAACGCTTACTGTATCAATGCATTTTGGAGTAGTAGCCAGCTGCACGAGTCCTGCACCACTTCTCAATGCTCCGGATACTGCAAAATATGCTGCTCCTCTCATTAAATTACTGCCAGCGATGATAAGTACTTTACCAAAAGTTCCTTTATGTGAAGTACTCTTTCTTAATGGCGGAAAATCAAGAAAATTTTCACGTCGGATATATGTATAGTTTCTTTCATTTTCCAAAAATTCCGTAGCTTTTTCAGGTATGCCAATATCAGCAACAGAAATTTTTCCACAGAAGTCCTTCAATGGATATTGCAACAAACCAGTTTTTACAAAGCCAAAAGTCAATGTTTCATCTGCTTTAAAAGTTCCATCTGAAACAGTTCCTGTATAACTATTTCCGCCACTTGGAACATCAACGGCAATCTTATATGCTTTATTATCAGAATTCAAGATATCAGAAATATTTTTATCAAGTTCTCCATGAAAACCTGTTCCAAATACTCCATCAATAATAACATCAGCTTCAGAGATATATGTTCTGGAAGCAACTACACTTTCAGAAACATTTTTATACATTTCTTTTGAAAGTTCTGTCTTAGGAAGTCCGCAGACAAAAATTAAAGATATATTTTTATATCCAATATCAAGCAGAACTTTTGCAGAAACTGAACAATCACCACCATTGTTTCCCGAACCCACAAGAAATACTATTTTTTTATCAGTATTTCCATTACAATAAGAATTTATACATTCTGCAAGTTTATTGCCAGCATTTTGCATAAGTTGTCTTTTGGAAACTCCATATGATTCTGAATAATTTTCAATGCACCTCATTTGTTCCGGAGTAACTATATACATATTGACACCTCCATGTAAGTTTCAATCATCACATAATAACTTACTTAATTCCTCATCTAATGAATTATTTTCTATGCAATACATAACTGCCAAAACAATCAATTGGCTTTTAGAGATATGATTTTTCAGACAATACTGATTGATTTTATCATCTTCAAATTCTGTAATTCTTATATATGACTTTTTACAATGTGTTCTTTTGGTTTTAATTTTAGAATTATTTTCAGGATTCACACTATCAATATC
>CAZTUV010000141.1:0-5470 GCA_964616595.1 uncultured Alistipes sp. | reverse complement strand
CCATTAAAAGGAGGTATCATTATGAAAATGACTTTTATAGGAGCTAACCATGAAGTTACTGGTAGCTGTACATTCATCGAGGCGTGTGGTAAAAAATTCCTTGTAGATTTTGGAATGGAACAAGGAGAAGATTATTTTGAAAATGCTCAGATACCTGTTTCTCCAACAGATATAGACTTTGTACTTTTAACTCATGCACACATCGACCATTCAGGAATGTTGCCCTTGCTATATGCAGGAGGATTTTGTGGTGAAATTCATGCCACCAAAGCAACTTCAAATCTATGCTCTGTAATGTTGCGTGACAGTGCTCACATACAGGAATTTGAAGCAGAATGGAAAAATCGTAAAGGTCGTCGTCGTGGTGATGAAGAATACCAACCACTTTATACAATGAATGAGGCTATAGGAGCTATTGAACTTTTTATATCCCACCCTTATGAAACTCCAATTGAGATTTCCAAAGGTATAACAGTTACCTTCAGAGATGCGGGACATCTTTTAGGGTCATCAAGTATCATAATCGACCTTATGGAAAACAATATATCTCGACGTATAGTATTTTCTGGAGATATCGGAAACACAAATCAACCACTTATACGTGACCCACAATATATAGAAAATGCTGATTATGTTGTTATGGAGTCTACTTATGGCAACCGTATACATGACAGACCTACTGATTATGTATCTGCATTATCAGAGGTTCTGCAAACAACTTTCGATAAAGGCGGAAGTGTAATTATTCCGTCCTTTGCAGTAGGAAGAACTCAAGAAATGTTGTATTTCATACGTCAAATAAAAGCAGATAATTTAATTAAAGGTCATGACGGATTTCCGGTATATGTGGATAGTCCGCTGGCAAATGAAGCAACAGATATTTTTATAAATAATCGTGAAAGTTGCTACGATGAAGAGGCTTTAGCATTTGTACGCAAAGGTATTAACCCTATTACTTTCGACGGCTTGATAAGAACACTTACAAGTGATGATTCAAGAGCTATAAATGATGATACAAGACCAAAAGTTATAATATCGGCAAGCGGTATGTGTGAAGCCGGCAGAATAAAACATCATCTTAAGCATAATCTCTGGAAACCAGAAAATACTATACTTTTTGTTGGCTACCAAGCCATAAATACTTTAGGAAGAAGCATAGTTGACGGTGCAAAGAAAGTCAAGTTGTTCGGAGAAACTATTACAGTATCCGCAAAAATCCAACAACTTCCAGGAGTCAGCGGTCATGCCGATTCAATGGGATTGATGAAATGGGCTGAATCTATTTCTGGAGTCAAAAGGTTCTTTATAAATCATGGTGAATCGTCATCATCTGAAATATTCGCCCAAAAACTCCGTGATGAACTTAATGCAAACGTTTATGTTCCATACAGTGGTGCAGAATTCGACATGATAGAAAACATTATCACAATTGATGCAGAACCTAAACCTATACCAAAGAAATCCCATGCTAATGAAAACATATATTATAATAATTTACTTACAGCATCAGACAGACTTTACAGAATTATTCAGAATTCTGACGGCCGTACAAATGCTGATATGCGTAAATTTACAGAAGCCATCAACAGACTTTGCGAAAAATGGAAACTATGATTTGACAAAAACCGCCCTAATCATTACATTACTATCAGGAACTATTTTTATTTCTGATGATATTTTTTCAGTTTCTGAAAGTTCTGCTCCAAAGATTTCCCATCGTTCAAATATGTAACCATCTTCCGGAACAGCTTTAAGTGTTATTTTATAATCTGAAAAATATTGTCCGCACCAACTATTTTCAGAAATATCCGGATTAATTGTATTTATATTTATAGTTCCATTCTTATTTCTTAAAAGTACAACATTCTGTAAAGAACCACTATTTGTAGCTTTTTTCAAGCTGTCTGCTGCATATGTAAATCTATTCTGATAAAATCCTGCTATGGTATCCATTTCGCTGTCAAATCTGCTTACACCACCGGAAGATGTAAATGTGCTTGCATAAAATCTCTCATTTGTATCGGAAATCTGCTGACGATAATTATTCCTACAATATTCAATAAATTGACTGGTCTTTTCCTTACTGAAATTATAATTTGCCAAATCCATAAATACATTACAGAACTTTTCTTTAAATTCTGAATTTTTCAAAAGATTCATAAAAGTTTTGCTAATATTGTCACTATATCCGCTAAGCCTTGAAAATACATCAGCTGTATAATTAATATTGCTGTTATTATACAATCCTGTTGTAAAATCTGTATCAAATAAAAGCATACGCCATTTTCCATCTGAATAAATATTTGATTCATCAATCTTATTTGAACGCCATACAGCAAAATTATTATAAGGCCAGTCATAATTGCACCAATAAATCTGTACTGCAAAATATTCAGCTAAACTGTCCGTATCAACATATCTGCAAAATTCTTTGTAATTTTCGTCAATGGTCATGTTGGTGCGGGCAGCCTTTGATATAATGGAATTCCAGTCTGATAAATCTTCTTCTGAACCTTCTTCAAGTTCACTATTCTTTATAATTGCAACGTTTTTCTTTTTTATACCATAATGGCTCTTTATGAAACTATCATCAGTTTTTTCAGTAAGCATATAGAAACCCCAAAATTCACCATCTACAAATAATATACAACTGTTCATTGCCTGTGAAGTAAGTTTTCTGTCACTGATAAGACTTTGATTTATATAATCACGCAAATATGAATATGCTATATCATTTCCTGCATTGCGAATTGTAATATTCTCATATTTTTGTATTATATCTCCTGTAATCGAACTGGTTGCCTGACCACCAAAAAAATCATATTCAAGAACATCATTTCCATACTCATCACGTGCATATATATTGAAACTCTTTTGTGGCATGGAACGTGATGTAGCACCTTTGATACGTATACCGACATTTTGAGACAGAACTTTTTCACCATTTTCAAATACTTCTATAAAAGCTTCCCTTTCCCAATCACTACCTTTTTGGGTATAATTAGCCTCCATGTTCCATGTCTCAAGACCAGTGTTGTTATAGGTATCAAAATCTTTTCCCAGAACATATATTCCCGTTTCATAATCAAAAAGATTTTCAGGATTGGTTACAAGTGATATAACATTCATATTCCTATAATATGAGGAATTAGTTTTTCCAAGGAAATAGCTTGCTGAAACAACTTTACTTTTTCTTCCATCTTCATCAACGGCAATTGCTCTTATTAAAAAAGCTTTATCAATATTTTTATCAGGGGCAACTGCACCATATGAACTTATATCTGTTCTTGTACTCCATATATTAGGTGTATCTGATTTATCATAAACTCTTATATTTGCGTTATATTTCTTTGAATCAGTAGTAGGTTCACTTCCGTCAAGCGTATAATAAACCGTTGTTTTTTCAGGAACTGCTATTGATAACATGAAATCTTTCTCATAAAAACCACTTTCATGAGAAAATACAGGTAATTCAACCTCAATTTTTTCATTTTGAGAAATGTTTGTTTTTTTAGGTGTACAATCCATATTAAAATAATTCCCGCTACCATCTGGATATTGTCCATAAGATTTATCCACTGGGATTTTATCAAATGTTACTTTACTGATTTCATTACCATTTCTGTCAGTAAGAATGATAACGTTTTCATCTTTTGTAATATCAAGAGGAACATTCTCTGAAGAACAAAATATTATTTTTCTTTCACCTGCCTGTATAACCATTCCAGCAGGAAGAGTATATTTTCTTAAATCCTCAATATCATCTGAAAGTCCCCAACCACTTATATCAACAGCACTTGATGAACTATTATATAATTCTATCCAACCATATATATTTCCATCTGATGCTTTATAGAAAGTGTTTTGTGAACAGATTTCATTTATACTTATTCCTAATGATTTAGCTTCAACAGAAAGTCCGTTAGACAAACAAATAACAATGGTCATTACTGTCAAAATATAATATATAATTTTTTTGTTTATATGAATCACTTTCTTTCTTATCAGATAGTATTATTATAACATAAAAGGATTTTTTTGTAAAGAATGATTGTTTTAATCATACTTATATGTAATTTCAAAATATACTTTACAAACAAAATATTTTATGATATAATTTCTATAAAAAATATTAAAGGAGATAACATGAAAAAATTAATCACTGCTATCATTGCTTTTGGTATGACCGCTGGTTGCACAAAAGAAGTACAAACGCTTCCGGCTAATATCATCGCTCCTGTTACTGAAACTACTATTTCAGAAAGCATACCAATAACTGAAAATATTTCCCAAGATGATTTAATTCTTGATACTTACGAAACAGTAGAAGTTTATGAAAAGCTTACCGTAGCAGATTTTGTCACCGAAACCAACGTAGAAATACTTAATTATGACAGCATTATTGATACTTCAAAAACCGGCAAAAATAAAATATCAATAAAATATCTTGTCAACGGCAAAGAATCAGATACCAATATAACTTATACTGTTGTTGATACAACTCCACCTGTTTTGCTCAATTCCGGAGTTTCCCCTTATGTCGCCAAAGATGAAGAATTCAAATTAGAGGAATTAGTCGGATATGCTGATAATTACGACCAATCACCCACTTTAACATATGACGGAACAGTTGATACAAGTACTATTGGCTCTTATCCAATAACTGCTCACGTTACGGACAGTTCTGGAAATGAAACTTCATGGGATATGACAATTATTGTATTAAATAATATTCCATCATCTGATAATTCTTCTGATTCTAATGAAGGAACACTTTTTGAAGATTTTGTAAAAGCAAATAAAGGAGAAAACAGAGAATTTGGTATAGATGTTTCAGCATGGCAAGGCGAAATTGATTTTAATGCCGTAAAAAATGCCGGTTGTGACTTTGTTATAATAAGAATGGGACATTTCTATGATGAAATAGTTCTTGATGACTGGTATTCAGAAAATATAGTCAAAGCTCATGAAGCTGGTTTAAAAGTTGGTGTATATTTCTATACCACTTTAAATTCTTCTGATAATGTAAAGGAATTAGCCTCATATATTGCAGAACAACTTAATGGTCAAAAACTTGATTTTCCAATAGCATTTGACTGGGAAGAATTTACAACATTTCAGCAATATGGACTTAGTATCCATGATTTAAATGAATTATTTAATCTTTTCTGTTCTGAAATGGAAAGCTATAATTATTCAGCAATGCTTTACAGCAGTAAAAATTTCTTAAACAACTTTTGGATTAATGAATATAATCAACCTGTATGGTTAGCACATTTCGTTGACGAAACAGATTACACCGGAGACTATTTTATGTGGCAAGGAAGTTGCACCGGTATTATCGATGGAATTGACGGATATGTTGATATGAACGTTCTTTATAACGACTAAATAAAAAACTGCCATAACAGGCAGTTTCAGTCTGTTGAAAAAGGTCTAGTATAAATCTGGACTTTTTTTATATAATATG
>CAZTUV010000140.1:0-5510 GCA_964616595.1 uncultured Alistipes sp. | reverse complement strand
TAGAGCATACGCCTTTTAAGCGTAGGGTCGAGGGTTCAAATCCCTCATGTCTCACTACAAAAACCTGATTATTTCAGGTTTTTTGTTTATCACTTCAAAATGAATGTTTTCGACTATTTTCGCATCCATTTAATATTGTATCAAAAAATTTAAAAAAAGTTCTTGACAATTCATTTGATTTGTGATATAATGTATAAAGAATTTGAAACAAGTGTTTTTGTGTCAGATTTTATTTTACAATTTTATAAGCCGCTGTGGTGGAATAGGCAGACACAAGGGACTTTGATGTTTGTACGTATTTATGCGTCTGCAATTTTGCAGAGAGTGCCCATTGAGAAATCTATGGAGTAGAAGTCGGCTAAAACGGCGAAGGCACAAACAGAACGCCGTGCTAACTTGAAAAAGTGAGTGTAGAGACTTTACACCGACTACCTAAGTCTTGAAAGATATGGTAAAGACCAAGTCCGGACTACAACATGCATTTTGTATGGCTATGGTGACATAGAGTAGTGTGAAAATCCCTCGCTGGCGACAGCGTACCGGTTCAAGTCCGGTCAGCGGCACTAAAAAGCTCATTAATATGGGCTTTTTTCATTAATTGAAAAATTTTAAAAACAACCTGCAATCAGAGATTTTTTTCTAATTGCAGGTTATTTTTATTTACGCAAATAATCATGTTCCATTTTTCAGCAAAATATTATTAATATGTTCACAATATAATACAAGCATATTCCAAGTAGTACTATCAACGTTTCCGCTTTGTGGAAGACCTGTTTTCCTTTGAAAAAATCTGACCATTTCATAAGTAGCCGTATCATATTCGCCAGTTACCGAAACTTTTGGAGCATTATCATAACTATTGCTTATATCCACAAGCATTGCTTGCAAAATATATATAATCTGTCCCTTTTCTCCTATATGAGCAACGTATTTTTCAGACGGAAAAGCATTATAAGGCATTGGTTCAATGCGTATATACGAACGGTAAACATTAACAATTTTGTTCCAAGTAATCGGGTCGATGCTACCTGTTTCAGGAAGGTCATATTCACGTTGAAAAGCTTTTACAGCAGTTATAGTTTCCCTGTTGTATATTCCACTCGGAATTATTTGGGGAATTGCAGTATTCATAAACGAAATAGCATGGAGATACGTTTGTATTTCGATTATATGTTGTCTTTTCTGAGCATCAGTATATGGCATTAAATTGCTCCTTTCTCTACTCTATTGTATAGCCCGGATTTTGATACGGACGTTTATCAAAACCATATTTAAGGTCTGAATATACTTCTGCTATTCTGTCCCATGTTACAGCCCCAACTATTCCCGTAGGATTTATGCCGAACTGTTTCTGGAACTCAATAACAGACTGTTTTGTAAGAGGGCCAAAATATCCGGTATTATTTACGGCTGGAATGTTAGGATACGATTCATGAATAAATGTAAGATATTCTTGAATTATTCTGACTGAATCGTTTGTAATACCCTCTTTTAAAACAATATTCGGATACAAGGCTACTTCCGTATAATCTGGTGGAACTGTTTCCAATATTCCCTGATAAGCACGATAAATTTCGTTTCTGGTTGCACGATTGATTTCTCCTGTTTGTGGAAGTCCAAAAACTCGTTGAAATGATTTAACTGAATTTTCTGTCATTTCTCCAAAATATCCGGTCACCTCAACCGATGAAACTGCCTGATAATAAGCCCCTATAACCGCAAGATAATATTGCATGACGCTGACATCATTATTTTGCATACCAAACTTCAAATCTTCATAATCCGGAGCTATCTCATCAAATCTCACGCCTTCCGAATCAAGTTCTGCTATACGTTTAACACTGGTGTAAATATATGTTATCTTATTCCAAGTAGCAAGGTTAACAATTCCATTAACTTCCAGTCCAAATATTTGCTGAAAACTCCTCACAGCATTTTCAGTTGCAGAGCCAAAAATTCCGTCTACATCTGGTATTTTAGGGATTGCAGGATAATTTCTTGAAATTCTGTTAAGGTACATTTGCAGAGATTTAACATCGCTGTTTGCAGAACCTAATGCCAGTTCAATTCCCGGATATGACGGCAATACAGAACGTACAGGAGCATTTTTTACAATTTCTATATTGTTCCCATAGTAATATTGCAAAATTTCAAAAGGCGTCATTCCCTGATTTGCAAGTGAAACAGTACCCCATTGAGAAAGTCCCTCGCACGTTGATGTAGTTCCGTTACAGAATGAAGTGAACAAAGGTTCAACACTTCCCTGTCGCCTGACATAATCATTAAAAAGTTCTTCAACAAGATAGCTTATATTTTCAAAATATTCACGACCATTTATAAACTTCTGGTCATATTGGGTAGTAGACGTTATATCAAAATTATATCCTCTTGACCTGTACCATTCCGTATAAATACGATTAAGTGCAAAGGTTGTTATTGCATATATATTGGCACGTAAAGAGTTTTCCGGCCATGTAGGAAAAATTTCACTTGATGCAACATTTTTAACATATGACGGAAAATCAACCGTAACATCAGGAGCATTTGAATCAGGTGTTCCAAGATGAACAGTAATTGTTTCCGGAATAAAAGGAGGGCCTGTAAGCATAAAAAACTCCTTTCTTTTAATTTTCAGATGGAAAATCTGGTTCTTGGTTCATATAAGTAACAGTTTCATCGCCAGACTTCATCATTAAAGGCACAGGTATCATAGCAAAATCTTGTATAGAAGTTATTCCGGAAAAAACAGGGACATCAACACTTCTGGCATTAAAGAAACCTTTTGCAACAACACTTACATCAAACAAACTATATGGTCTATGCGTTGAATTTTGGTTTTCAAAATATACGGAATCAGGAGCAGGCACAGAAAACTTCGGACTTATGCCACTGTCGTCCGTTTTACCGAACGCAATCATTTCACGTTGTCCATCGACAATAGCAGTAATAAGTACAGACGCTCCCGAAACCGGTGAAGATTCCTCTCCTGTTCTTGTATTAACAAGTATATAACCAATAGAATTTCCGATATTTGTTTCTTTTGGAATATCATTTTTTAATGTATTTATCTGACTAATATCCAAATCAAACTCAGACAAATCCGGTTCAGGATAGCGTTCATTTGCGGAATAATTCATATCATCATTAATTTTATTTTTTTCTTCAACCAGATTCTCATTTTCTTCCGGATTCGTAATACCTTCCTTTTCCTCATCAAAAGAATTTTTTCCATAAAGTTTCATCATTTCACGTTTATATTCTTCAATTGAATTTTTATCCATTCAATCACCTCCACAATTGTACTAATCAAGTCTATTCTAAAAACGAACAAATTATTACAATAAATCCCCTGTGCAGTTCAGGGGACAAAAATTATTGTTCAGTCAGTTCGCCGGAGTAATTCACGCCATCAATATTAGCGGTAATGCTTATAACTTTCTTTTCAGATTCTTTTTGAAATCCATTAAGACCTGCTGATTTCATTTCTTCAGGATAGTAAACATAACATTCATCAAGATTAACATCACCATTTATTCCGCTAACAGAACCCGTAGACGACTTTTGCCACATTCCATATACACCATTGTAATTAGGAGCATTTTCATTATAATCGGCTACCCATAAAGCATATTTCACTTTTATATCATCGGTTGTATAATTTTCAAGATAATACGAACTCATATACAGACCTGCCCAATAACCTGAATTTTCAAGTGTTGTCATAAATGCTTCTATAATTTCGCTAACCGCCTCACGTCCCAAAGCAAATTGGCTCTGTTGTTCCACATCAAAATATATTGGATATTCAAATTTCTTATCAGATATGACTTCCATGCAAGCAATTGCCTCATTTATAGCATCTGACGGTGAAAGAGCGTATGAATACCAATAAGCACCACACGGAATAGAATTATTTTTACAGCCATTGTAATTCTCATCGAAAAACTTATCTTTTTGTGATGCAGCTCTACCATATCCAGCACGTATAATGCAGAAATCCGTTTTTACATTTTGCCATTGAATGATACCTTGCCATTCGGAAACATCTATACCATTTGATATCATAATATCACCTCAAAATATAATATGCACACGGAATATTTTCGGATACAAAAAAATCCGGCACTTTTTAGTACCGGAAATTTCATTATTCAGAAAGAAGCTTTTCAACACTTGCAAGTTTAACACATATTATAAAGAGTTCCATAGCCTTTTTAAGTTCGTCCATAGAAGGATAAGTAGGAGCAAGTCTGATATTTTTATCATCGGGGTCTTTTCCGTACGGGAATGTGGCACCTGCTCCGGTAAGAGTTACACCTGCCTCAGCACAAAGCTGTACAATTCTCTTTGCACAACCATTAAGTGAATTGAATGATATAAAGTAGCCGCCTTCCGGAACAGTCCATGAACCTATACCAAGAGGAGCGATTTCATTCTGAAGAACTTCACATACATGAGCAAATTTAGGAGCAATAATATCTCTATGTTTTTTCATATGTTCACACATACCATCGAATGTTTTAAAGAATTTAACATGACGGAGCTGATTCATTTTATCATAGCTGATAATACTTATACCAAGGTATTTTTTAAGTTCATCAATATTATTTTTACTTGCACCCATTACTGCGACGCCAGCACCTGGGAATGTAATTTTAGATGTAGAGCCAAAGATATAAACAATATCTTCATTGCCAACTTTTTTAGCCTCATCAAGGATATTAAGTATATTTTTAGGATTTTCTGTAAGATGATGTATACAATAAGCGTTATCCCAGAATATACGGAAATCCTTAGCAAGAGGTTTAAGGTTTGCAAAACGCTTAACAGTTTCATCGCTATATGAAATACCATCAGGATTAGAATACTGAGGAACGCACCATATACCCTTTATAGAATCGTCTTCAGAAACAAGTTTTTCAATCATATCCATATCAGGGCCAGTTGAAGTCATTGGAATGTTAATCATTTCAACGCCGAAGAATTCAGTAACCTTAAAATGTCTGTCATATCCAGGAACAGGACAGAGGAACTTTACCTTATCAAGTTTTGACCAAGGAGTACAGCCAAGCACACCCTTATTAAAAGCAGTCTGTACAGCCCAGAACATAGCGTTAAGACTGGAATTTCCAAAAATAATAATTTCATCATCTGAAACGCCAATCATATCAGCAAAAAACTTTTTTGCTTCAGGGATACCATCAAGCATACCATAATTACGAACATCGATACCATTTTCGCTCTTAAAGTCCCCGTCATTAAAGACATTAAGCATATCAAGGCTAAGTTCAAGCTGTTCTTTGCAAGGATTGCCTCTTGACATATTAAGGCTGAGACCAAGTGCCTTAAAATCATTGTATTGAGTTTCAGTTTGGTTTCTGAAATCTTCAAGTTCATTCTTGTTCATCTGAAATAAATTCATTATTAGAAATTCTCCTTTACAGAATGTAAAAATATATTAATACAAGTATAACACAATGTCCGATTTTTTTCAAGTGACAATATAACAA
>CAZTUV010000139.1:0-5535 GCA_964616595.1 uncultured Alistipes sp. | reverse complement strand
CAATTGAAGGCTAGAGCCGTAAATAGAAAAGCAGAATGGGTAGAAGAAAATAGTACAGGGATTAAGTTTACTGATGTAATTGTTCCTGAGTTTGAAAAGGTTATTGAAACTGTAAAATTTGCACATAAGCGTCTTTCTCATTTTAAATTGATTGGATGGGATATGTCAGTAGATACGGTAGGTGATCCAGTACTAATCGAATATAATACTTGCCCTGGTGCAAATCAAATCAGTTGTGGTCCAACTTTTGGGGAACTTACTGAACGTGTACTGGAAGAGTTTTTTAACAAACGTACTCTTTCAGCAGCACAAAACTAATAGTGCTGAAAAACGGTAACAATCATTTAAATTGTTTTTAGATTATGTTTAAAAGTTGAATCTATAATGTGTCAATATGACATAAATAAGAAAGGAACTATACTTATGAAAATTGCTATGCTTGGAGCTGGTAACGCAGGATGTGCTGTTGCTGCTGATTTAACAATACATGGACATGAGGTAACATTGATTAAGACATCTCATTCCATGCATGATGATAATTTTGCTTTCTTGCAGGAAAATGGTGGAAAAATGACGCTAAATGAGTTTGGTGAGATTAAAACTGCCAATATTCACAAATTGAGCCGTGATGTGTCAGATATTAAGGACGCCGAAATTGTTATTATTTATATTCAAACTAGTTTTCACAATCAGCTGATAGAACGAATTGCACCATACATTGAAGATGGACAGATTCTTCTAATCAATCCAGGTTATTTGTCGACTGCGTATGTTTTGAAATATTGTGCAGACAAGAATATCATTATTGCAGAGGCAGAAAGTTCCTTTATTGATGGTCGAATTATAGAGCCAGGTCTGTTTCGTGTAGGTTTCCGTAATGTTAGAAATCCCATCGGCATCTATCCTTTTTCCAAAAAAGCGGAGGCTATTGCAAAGTTGGAGCAACTTGGAGAACGTTTTGTATATTTGGACTCTGTTGTTGAAGCTGCATTGCATAATCCGAACCTTATTGTTCACACTGTAGGTTCTGTTATGAGTATTCCAAGAATTGAAAAATCCAAGGGTGATTTTTGTATGTATCATGATGCGTACACTAGAGATAATCCTGCTACATGGCGTATTTTGGAAGCACTTGATTCTGAAAAGATGAATGTACTGGATAGACTTGGATTTAATCGCCTCAGTTATGTAGAAGCTTGTAAGTATCGCAATTCCTTAGATGATAATATAGATGCAAAAGAAGTATTTCTTGAATATGCAGAGATGCCAACACGAGCCAAGGGACCAATCGTGGTTGATTCACGTTATATTTCTGAGGATGTTCCCCAAGGGCTGGTGATGATGGAGGCACTTGCTAAAGCGTTAAATGTAGAAACTCCTATTGCTACTGGTCTAATTAATATTGCAAGTGCTGCTCTTGGAAGAGATCTGCGTGCTGAAGGAAGAACCCCCAAAAGGCTTGGCTTTGAAAATATAGAAAAGATTTTGAAAGATTGTGGAAGAAACGCAATATAAAAATTATTTATGGTTTGCCTATGGGGAGAAATTTGGTGTCATAAATGTTGGATAATGAACAGATATAGTTAATTCTTTCTGATATTAAAACTTTTATAACTGATAGCTTAATTCTTATTTGAAGGTAATTATTTCTTGTTATTCTTACATGATGTTTCTTAAGATAATTTTTGTTTTTAAAAATGTATTAAAAGCGAAAAAGAGTATATATTTTCTGGTATCAGAAAAGAATATCGTTTTTTGGATAATAAGTAATAATATGTATCTGCAAATTCTCATAGATAATAATAAGTTTAATAATTCTTTTTGTGAGTTAGTAAAACAAAATTGTTATTATTTGACAGTGTTTGATAAAGAATAATTTTGTCAATTCCTGTAGAATAATGAAAAATTTGTGTTAAAATTTATTTTTATCTCATATGGTAAAGAAATTGAGTTTCATAAATCTTCTGAAACAGATATTAATTAGGGATTGGATAAAAAAGGCTTTTGTGTTATAATAAAGAAAAACACAAGGAGTTGAAAAGTATAAAGAAGATAACAGTTGATGAAAACAGAAGATGTCAAAAATGTGGAAGTATAGAGAATCAGATAAAAGTTGGATATAATAGCTCAGGAACACAGCGTTGCAAATACAAGGACTGTAGTATCCATTATACACCTGAACTGAAAAAACATACATATCCAGAGAGGAAACTGTCACGATGCACTACAAGGAAGAATCTCTATTGAACAAATAGACGATCGATATCCAGAAGTCCCAATTTTGATGGATATAGCCTACGGAAACGACAAAACCAGATAACTTTGCCGATCGTTCGGACACGAACTGGTAATTCCGCCAAAGAAAACCAAGATCGATTTAGATTTATATGAATACGATTATAAATTCTACAAAAGAAGAATATCATCAAAAGACTATTTTGATGGCTGAAAGTATTTCGCAGAATGTGTACCAGATACGACAAGCTTGATCTTATCTTTCTATAATTTGTTCAGATTGCCTGCATCTTCATGTGGTTAAAATAGTGTCAATAAACTCTAACATTGTTAAACATTTCAGTTTCAAAAGTCATTTTGTAGGTTGTTATACGCAATGTTTTAAGATAAAAAACATAAACTATTTTTAAGTAAACAAGATTGGATTGCTCACTATAAGAGTTAGCAAAAATGTCTATATGGTACGTGAAGGTGAAATTGCTATGTCTATTTTATGGATGCAATAATTAGATACTTAATGAATCTAGGTTTGTATTTGAATGTAAATTGTGGCATGAATATTGATGTATTATGAAAAGAGTTAGTTATGTTGGTCATGGTATTATTGAAGAAATGCAGAATAGATATAGATGAAAAAGAGAACCATAATTAGTAGTCATATAAAAATGTTGATTGTGTGCAATAAAGTTATCAATGAATGTGTAGTATATATGATTGTAAAAAAGATATTTAATTCCATTGATGATTATATCTTGAAAAATTTATCTTTATTTTAAGCTTATTAGCATAGGAATAATGTTTAGATGGCATTAGGTGTGGGAATTCATTTCTTATGATGTTGCTCATTTATATGTTCAATGAAATGAAAAATTAACACAGATATACGAAAAAAATCAGTTGTATTAACACGGGTAATAATGCAATCCTTGTAGTTGGATTTTAGGTAATAAAAACATACTTTCCAATTCCATATGGAGAGAAATACTGAGAAGGATATATTTGTTCTTTTGAATAGTATTCTAAAAATGCAGGCATTTTACACTAGAATATCCTGCGAATAATGCAAAACAAGAAATATAATTAGAGTATGAAAAATGTGAAAAACTTTTCACATTAGTCACTTGAGTTAGGGAGATAATCATTATGGGTAGATTTGATACATTTAAATATTTTGCAAAATTAAGCTTTCAAAGATCATTGTCCACTATGGAACAAGTTAATTTGATATTAGATGTTCTATTTGAACGAATGTTGTATGGGACAGAATTGCAGGATTATTTTCAATATGAATTTTATAAATTAAAAAATCGTGAACGGAGGAAGTACATGACATACTCTAAATTACGTTATACAATGAAAGTTTGCAATAATCCATCAAAGAGAGAATTCTTTGATGATAAGGTTATTTTCAATAAAACGTTTTCAGAGTATTTATTTAGAGACTGGCTTGATGTAACTGAAGCATCATATGAAGATTTCTTTGAATTTATTCAGAAGAATCCTACGATTTTTGCAAAAGCACGTTCTGGTATGTTTGGAAAAAATGCTAGACGATATGATGCAGATACACATAAAAACGATGTTGACACAAAAAAATTATATGAAAAACTGAAAGATAATGGATGCATTATAGAGCAAGTAATTACACAGCATCCATCATTAGATAAATTCAATCAGACCTCTGTTAATACATTACGTATAGTTACACTATTATGTGCAGATGGATCACCAAAAGTGATGGCAGGTGTTTTGAGAATAGGGCGTTCAGGAAAGACAGCTGATAATTTTCACCATTATGGCATTGCTGCAACAATAGATGTTGATACTGGTATCGTAAATTCTCCTGGTATTGATAGAGGTTTTAAAAGGTATATTGTTCATCCAGATAGTGGAGAACGGATTATAGGTTATGAAATTCCATCATGGGAAAAAGTAGTGGACATTGTTAGCAGAGCGGCATTAGTTGTCCCTGATGTAAGGTATATTGGCTGGGATGTAGCTATTGATAGCGATGGAAATACTCAGTTGATCGAAGGAAATTATGGAGCAGATCCCGATGTAATACAAATGCCATGCAGAATTGGCAAATGGCATTTGTTTGATAAGGAACTGAAAAAAATTACCAACTAAAGATATAATTGATTAGTGCAGAGGTGTTGATTATAATATGACAAAGATAACCTTTTTGGGGGATATAATGTGTGAAGAATCATTGCTCAAGGTTTCTAAACACGGAAAAAATTACAATTTTGATGATGTTTTCAAAGGCTGCAAGGAATTGTTTTCTGAATCTGATTATGTTATTGGTAATTTGGAAACACCATTTGCAGGAGAAAAAGCTGGATATACAAGCGAATTGTTTTCATTCAATACACCTGATGCATTTGCGAAAAGTATGAAAGATGGTGGCATTAATATTGTTACAACAGCAACAAATCATGCTCTTGACAGGGATGTTTCTGGTTTGATTAAGACTCTTGATGTTCTTGATGATATTGGAATTTCTCATATAGGTACATATCGTTCTAAAGCGGATCGAGATAAATTGTTTGTTATTAATGCAGAACAACAAAAAGTTGGCATTTTGAATTATACTTACGGAACCAATATTTATGAAAGCCCATATTATTTAAATAAGGATGAGTACTGGCGTTTAAATCTTTTAATGCCACAGGTAAAACGTGAAAATCGTACTAAGGGATTCAGAAAAAATATATCTAAAGTGATTCGTAGGATTATTCCAATGAAGTATTTTTTACATATTAAGAAATTTTTTCATAGAGAATATGTAAATAAATATGTTGACAAGTTTGATATAAATTTATTGAACGATGAATATCTCAATAGAATATGTGATGATATGACAAGAGTTAAAAAAGAATGCGATATTGTAATTGTTTGTCTTCATATTGGTGGTCAGTTTAATGATAAAGTTGGAGAGCAAGTACAATATTTCACGCAGTATTTTTTGAATTTAGGGGCAGATTATTTAATTAATACACATGCCCATGTAGTTCAGAATACTGAATATGTTGATTCGATGTTTGTTGCCAATTGTCTAGGTAACTTTAGTATCTCTCCAAGTTCAATTTATGTTTCTCATGAACTAAAACCTGAGTATTCTATTGCTTTGCATATATATATTGAAAATAATGAACGGAAGTTGACATTTTCAATATTAAAAATATTAGAAAATAAAAGACATAACATTAATGTTTTGCCAATTGATGTTTTAGCAAAAGAAATTGACAAAGATGAATATTTGTTGCTACAGAAGGATGTAACCTATATCTATAATAG
>CAZTUV010000138.1:0-5584 GCA_964616595.1 uncultured Alistipes sp. | reverse complement strand
ATTATATAAAAAAAGTCCAGATTTATACTGGATCTTTTTCAACAGACTGAAACAGTCCTGTTATGGGACTGTTTATTTTTTTCTTGACAACAAACCTGTTTATATGTTATACTATATCTACAAAATGTTTAAACATTATTTTTAAAAAAATTACCATATGGAGGACTTTTTAAATGAAAAAACTAAAACTGTCTGCACTTATTCTTGCATTTACACTTTCTACTGTATCTGCTTTTTCCTGTGCTGATAATAAAAAAGATTCTAGTTCTATACAATCAGTAGCAGTAATTGAAGATAATAACGAAACTGCTACTAACATACCTAACCAATATTCCAACGACTCTAAAAAAACAAACTCAAATTTTGGTGAGGAAGCAGAAGTAAATGATACTGTTTTCAAATTAAACAATGTTATAGTTGTTGAATCACCAGCAAATGACGGAAACGATTACGCATATATCAACGTTACCATTAAAAATAATACCGATATAGAATATGAAATAAGTTCATTAAATAACTTCTATATCGCTTTACCTGATGAAACGGAATTACTTAGCAATGTCCGTGCTAAATTATATGCTATCAACAATTATTCAAAATGCATTGATGATTACATAACAATTCCTGCTAACGGAGAGTTTACTGGATATCTTGCCGGAGGCTTTATTCTGCCTGAAGGAACAAATTCATTCTCTGTTGGATTTTTTCCAACACTCAGCAATACAGTTGACCGTGCAAATGTTATTGTTTCATCAGTTAACGCTGGTAATATTTCTCATGATGATTCAGTTCTTAAATAATGAATTTTTCCCCGCTATCACAAACGGGGATTTTTTTATTGTGACTATGCAGATGATTACATTATGAGATGACAAACCTTTATACTAATCAATTCTCCCTATCTTTGTTCTTCAAAATATAACTCTAATAATATAATCATTAATATCATGAATGCATTTCGCCACGGAGCGTTTCTTGCAGTCTACGGTTAAAATGTTTCAGACACGAACCACATACTGCAAGAACTACTATGTAAACTATTCCACCAGTTATAACAGATAACATAAGTACACCAATATTTCCAATACCATGACGACAAGCTATTTCACACGCCAGATACGCCGAACCTCCACACATTCCACCTGCGTAAACTATTACAAAAAATGGCATAAATTTCAAACTCACACCAGAATACTTTACATAAAGTTTTACTGATAATACAAGAATCACTACATAACAAAACGATGTGGACAAAGATGCACCATCGATTCCCATAATTGGTATTAATATTATATTTCCGGTAAATTTTATAATAGTTCCTAACAACATTATTTTCAGGGGCAAAGACGCTTTACCAATGGCCTGCAACATACTGAAAACCGGAAAAGATATACACAAACAAACCATTCCTGGCATAAGCAACCGTAATGCATTTATACAAACATTTACTTCTTCTGGTTGTTTAGGGAAAAGCGTTCTCAATATTTCCGGCGAAAGAACTGCTATTCCAAATGCTGACGGAATCGAAATAACTGCTGATGTTACAAGTGCTTGCATAGTGTTTTCCGAAAGTACTGATATATTATGTTTTTCCCAAGCCCCTGTTATACATGGCAGAATACCTTTACCAAGCATATTGGTCACAGAGGGAACAAGATTGAATACTGTAAGGGCAATTCCGGCAAAAGAACCATATATAAAACGAGGTATATCATTTTCTGCTATACCAGACGGAGAAATTATTTTACTTCCAAAATACGTTATACAACCTATTACTGTCCACATATCTATAAGTGCAGTAAGATTTGTAACAACTGCACTTATTCCTGTGGGAACAGCATTAGAAATGAGTTCATGTGCAATCTCTTTACGACTTGCAACAACAATTTCATCTTTTTCATACAATCCTTTATTAAATAAATTTAAAATCCCAAAAAATAAAACTGCCCCTACTGACGATAATGTTACTCCAAGTATTCCGGCTGACGCTGAAACTGCCCTTGGGTCAATGCTTGGAAAATATATAATTATATCATCAATATTCCTGTTAACATAACTACAAAGATATAATCCGGCAACTAATTTGACGATTCCCTCTATAATCTGAGAAACTGCTGTAGGATACATATTGCTCATACCTTCATAATAACCACGTTCAACAGACATTATACAGCCAAAAAATACTGATGGTGCAATCATTGCAACAGATAAGGAAGATTCAATATTTCTGCCGAAAATAACTGACAATAAAAATGTAAATATACTTCCGGCAAGTCCTATAACTGAAAATATCATAAGTGCAGTACTACGTATTTTTCTTGCGTTATTATACATTCCAAGAGAAATACTCTGGGCAGTTAACCTTGATACCGCCGAGGAAAGCCCCGTAACTATCAAAGAATAAACAGGCATAAATAAACTATATGCACAACTAAAATATCCCATTCCTACTCCGCCAAGAATATTGGTTAACGGTATTTTAAATAATGCTCCCAACCCTTTGGAAATTCCGGCTGATATCATTAATATCAATGAAGCTTTAATAAAATTCTGCTTTTTCAAAAAATCACCCTTTACAATTTTAGTAAATCCAAAAATTATAAATTAATTTTCTTGTTTTCACAAAAATATATGTTGCAGAATTCAAAAATATGTGGTATAATATAAAATAAGCTGTTTGTGGCTTACAAATTAACACAAATGACACAAACTGAAAGGCTGGTTTTTAACATGGACTATAAATTTTCTGATAAAGTAACAAAACTTCAGGCTTCTGCTATCAGGGAAATTCTTAAATTTACATCTGCTCCTGATGTAATATCATTCGCTGCCGGAAATCCTGCTCCGGAAGCTTTCCCAACTAAAAAAATAGCTGAAATCTCTGAAGAACTTCTCAGAGATGACCCTATACTTGCTTTACAGTATAATATCACTGAAGGATATACACCTCTCCGTGATTTTCTGAAACAATGGCTTGCCTCTAAAAATTGCTATAATTCAGCGTTTGATGATGTTATTGTCACCTCTGGTGGTCAGCAAGCTAATGAACTTTCCTGTAAAGTATTGCTGAATGAAGGAGATACACTTCTTTGTGAATCACCTTGTTTTATAGGCTCATTAAACGCATTCCGTTCATATAACGTAAATCTTTGTGGCATCGATATGGAAGATGATGGCATTAATCTTGAAAAACTTGAAAACGCTGTTAAAACCCATAAAAATGTTAAAATGCTTTATGTTATACCAAACTTCCAGAACCCTACCGGCAGAACTATGTCTTTTGAAAAAAGAAAGGCTGTATATGAACTTGCCTGTAAATACGATTTTATAATTCTGGAAGATGACCCATATGGCGAATTGCGTTTTGCTGGTGAAAACATTCCAACTATAAAAAGTCTTGATACTGAAGGTCGTGTTATATATTCAAGTACATTCTCAAAGATTCTTTCATCAGGCTTCAGAACAGGATTTGTTTCTGCACCTGCTCCGATTATTCAGAAAATTATTGTCTGCAAACAGGTTTCAGATGTTCATTCCAATATATGGGCTCAAGTCGTTGCACATAGATTTATGACTTCAGTTGACCTTACAGAACACTTTAACGGTCTCCGTGAAATTTATCATAAAAAATGTGAACTTATGTGTTCATATATTGATAACGGATTTTCTAAGAAAATATCATATGTCAAACCACAAGGCGGACTATTCGTATGGTGTACACTGCCAGATGAATGTGATATGAATGATTTCTGTACAAAAGCTATAAAAGATTACAAAATAGCTATTGTTCCTGGAAATTCATTCAGCATAGACGAAAATGAAAAAAGTCATTCATTCCGCCTTAATTACTCCACACCGACAAATGAACAAATTATCAAGGGTATGGAAATACTCTCGCAAATGACCCACGATATACTTGACTGATATTTTTCAGAATATCTAAAAACACTTTTTTTATGAAAGGAATTTTTACTATGCCAAACAAAATGACCGAAAGATACACCGTAACTCAAAAGTATCTTATGACAAGAGGACAGGCTATTAACTTCCCTGCACGTTTTTTCAATACAAATTTCAAGAAAAATGAGGTTTTCGGCGTTGTTATCGACATTCCAATGTCACCGACAGTGCTTACTTCTATGGTATGCTTTATAAATGGTGCTGCTAACCTTTATTTCAATAATGGTGGAGAATATACAGGAGCATCTCAAAAATACAGAAATCTTGTTCAGGCTACACATACACTCGTCGCAAATGCCGGACAACTTATCCCTAAATGCGAAAAAACCAAAACTTATGACCTCCCTAAAGGAAAAACTCATAATATCTTCCTTCTTACCAGAAACGCTATCTATAAAACAGAAATCAAACCCGGCGTAATCCCTGAATCAGAACCTGAACTCCGTACATTCTATGTACTTTATCAGCGTGTACTCAATGAACTTAGAAGCTGTCAGCTTAAAGACGACGCAGCAGCTCGTAAAGCTTAATTAAGGAGATTTTCTAAATGGAAGATAAAAAGCTGATTTTCAGTGGTATTCAGCCTACCGGCACTTTTACACTTGGTAACTATATCGGTGCTGTAAGAAACTGGGGGCCTCTACAAGATGAATACAACTGTATCTATTGTGTTGTTGATATGCACGCAATTACAGTCAGACAAGACCCTATTAAACTCAGACAGAATACAATGAATTCCTATGCACTCTTAATGGCTTGTGGAATTGATGTTGAAAAATCTATACTTTTCATACAGAGCCACGTTAAAACTCATGCTGAATTAAGTTGGATTCTTGGTTGTAACACACAGTTCGGCGAACTTTCAAGAATGACACAGTTCAAGGATAAAAGTCAGAAACACGCTGATGATGTAAATTCAGGACTGTTTACATATCCTGTACTTATGGCATCTGATATTCTTGCTTATAATGCTGACCTGGTTCCGGTAGGAGTTGACCAGAAACAACACCTCGAACTTGCAAGAAATATCGCACAACGCTTTAATCAAAGATACGGCGATTTCTTTACACTTCCTGAACCATATATCCCAAAAATCGGTGCAAAGGTAATGTCACTCCAAGACCCGACAAAGAAAATGTCCAAGTCTGATGAAAATCCTAACTCTGTTATACTTATTCTCGATGACAAGGATACTATTATACGAAAGTTTAAACGTGCTGTCACTGACAGTGAATCAGAAGTTTGCTATCGTGAGGGCAAAGACGGAATAAATAATCTTATGACTATCTATTCAAGTGTTACCGGAAAAGACTTTCATACTATCGAATCAGAGTTTTCCGGCAAAGGCTATGGCGATTTTAAACTTGCAGTCGGCGAAGCTGTTGCTGACCACCTTGAACCTGTAAGAACAGAATTCGCAAGACTTATTGCAGATAAAGCTTATCTTAAAAAATGCTATACAGAAGGTGCTGAAAAAGCCCTCCGTTACTCTCAAAGAATAGTGTCAAAGGTTTATAGAAAAGTCGGATTCGTTGACAGAACATAATAAAATTTGCGGGCGGAAAACTTATATTCCGTCCGTATTTTCGGTTGTTAAGATTCTACAAAACATAATATATAATAT
>CAZTUV010000137.1:0-5624 GCA_964616595.1 uncultured Alistipes sp. | reverse complement strand
GGCACTCTATATAAGACACAACAGCAGAAACAGCTATAAATGTTACAAATTTATTTCTAAAATAAAATTCAAATAACAGCGAAACCATTATACAGGAAATGGTAAGTATAATTGCATTATAACCAAAAAGCTTACCACAAGCGGTATCAATAAGAAATCCACATATTGCTCCGGTAAAAGCAGATGCAAACAAATTATTATTTATTGAAATATAAATAGCTGTCGGAATAAGAATAAGAGGTTTAAGCCATGTTCCAGAAGTCATGAATATAAATTCCGAAAAAATCATCACATAATATAGTAACCATCTTAAAGCAGTCTTTATATATAGTATACGTTTTTGACGTGATGCTTTAATCCTCATCGGCATTCCCCCTTTTACCAGTAAAATCAGTTATTACAAACACTGATTCAAGACCTGATATATCAACGCACGGTTCTATTTCCGCATATGCCGAAAGTCCATTTGAATCCATTTCAACGCTTTTGACTTTACCCACTGAATAACCTTTCGGGAAAAGTCCGCTTGAGCCGTCAGTAATAAGCAAATCATTTTTTTTCAGAGTATTATCCGTACGAAGATGTATAAGTGACGTCATGCCTTCGGACGCAGATTTTACAGAACCTTCTATTATGCCAGAATCATCGTCACATGATTTTGACTTTACTGCTATCGAAAGGTCTGGTGAAAGAATAGTACGAACAGTTGTTATATGTTCAGAAACCTCAATAGTTATACCAACAATTCCTTCAGCAGTAGCGACAGGGCAATATGGTTCAATTCCGTCTGCCGAGCCAACGTTTATAGTAAATGACTTAAAAGGGTCGTTAGCAACATATCCTAAAACTGTACAGAATCTTGATGTTGTCAAATCAGGGTGGGCTTCCTGAATACCTGTAAGCAAACGTAATTCTTCACATTCTGCTTTAAGTTCATCATAGTCTGTAAGCTGTTCCTGCAATTTAAGTATTTCTTCTTTCAAGGACTGATTTTCTTCATAAATTTCTTCAGCGTTATGGAGTTTATCAAGAGAACCCTCTAATTTCATACTTATACTGTTGGAAATATTCCGAAATGGTTTAGAAATCGTATTTATTATTGATTCTCCTGATATGGAATATCCACCTTTTGTCACAGAATATATCATTATTCCCACAAGAAACGATATAAAGGCAAGCAAAACCTTAAAACGTTTACTTTTGAAAAAATCACGCATAAATGCCCTCCTTTAATAGTATCGGATATTTTCGGCAAGTGCGTCTTGATAGTCATTAATATTTTCAAGAATTTTCCCCATACCCTCTGCAACACAATCAAGCGGATATTCTGCAATATATACTGGCATTCCGGTTTCACGATTTATAAGACGGTCAAGTCCTCTGAGTAACGCACTTCCACCTGACAGAGTTATACCATTGCCAATTATATCCGCCGAAAGTTCTGGTGGAGTTTCCTCAAGCGTAGATTTTATAGCATCTAAGACACGTGAAAGAGGTTCAACAAGAGCATCACGGATTTCGGCTGAATTTACTATAATATTTTCCGGCAGACCATTTAAAATATTTCTGCCTTTTATTTCCATAGATGCCTCTTTTTCGTTAGGAAACGCTGAACCTATTTCCAGCTTTATATTTTCAGCAGTTGGTTCACCTATTAAAAGATTATATTTTCTTTTAATATAATTTATAATAGCATTATCAAACTCATCACCAGCACATCTGATTGACCGTGACGCTACAACACCTCCCATAGAAATAACAGCAACTTCACTTGTACCTGCACCAATATCAACAATCATACTGCCGGAAGGAGCATTTGTTGGAAGTCCTGCTCCAATAGCTGCTGCCATAGGTTCTTCTATGATAAGGACATTATTTTTATTTGCACCAGCTTTTGTACAAGCTTCACGGACAGCACGTCTTTCAACAGCTGTAACGCCTGACGGTACACATATTATAACGTTTGCTTTTGTAAAAATAGTTCCTTTAAGAGCCTTTTTTATAAATTCCTGCAACATTGTGGTTGCTATGTCAAAATCTGCAATAACGCCATCTTTAAGAGGTTTTACAGCAACTATTGAACCAGGGGTTCTGCCAATCACTTCTTTTGCCTCTTTACCAACATAACGACATTTATCAGTGTGTGTATTAACTGCAACCACAGACGGTTCTCTTATTATTATGCCCTTTCCCCTGAGATAAACAAGAGTATTTGCAGTTCCTAAATCTATACCAATATCCTTTGTAAACATTCTGCACTCCTTAACTTCTGCATATTCATTTTTTAAAATCACAATAATATTATTATATCACCAAAACCGGATACAGACAATAATTTTGTAACAGAAATCCGGATTTGCAGAAATTTTGTATAAACATCAAAACAAAATAAACCGAATGAACAGAAAAACTGTAAAATTTTCTGAAAAAATCCGGTTTTTATTATATATTACGGAATAAGCTTTGGAGCAGTCTTATAGTAGATAAAGATTGCCAGAAGTATCATTAAAAGTTGTGCTATACTAATACTAAAACTAAATCCGATTGTTATTGTGATTATAGTAAGATTTATAAGTGGTTTGTCAGCCGGAAATTCAAATCCGCCCTTATATGCAAGCCAGCTCATAGACTCATTCAATTCTGCACGGTCGGTAATAAGTGAACCAATTATTATACCTCCGATTATCAGCAGTATAAGATATAAAACTTTTTTCATTTCATTCTCCAGTCTGCTTAAAGCATTTTATTTTATACCTGATGAACCAAATCCATTAGTACCTCTGTCTGTTTCAGAAAGGCTGTTGCTAACTTCAATTTCCGGAATAAGTATTCTTGTAGGAATAAGTTGAGCTATTCTCATACCATTTTCAACAGTAAACGGTTCTTTACCATTATTTATAAGCGGAATAAACCATGCTCCACGATAATCACTATCAACTACGCCAACACAGTTTGCGAGGGTAACACCAAATTTTGTAGCAAGTCCTGAACGTGGATATATTAATAATGCAACATCGTTTTCATCAGGTTCAGCGGTAAGTCCGGTAGGAATTAACTTTATTTCACCAGATTTGATAATTACCGGATTATCAAGACAGGCAGATATATCAAGCCCTGCACTTCCGGAAGTTGCTCTTGACGGAATAATAGCTTTTTCATCAATCTTTTTAAAAGTAATTTTCATATTCTATATACCTCTGTAATAAAGACCTTTTGTAATATTTCCAGTCGGCTTTTTTCCTTGAATTGCGTCAATTGTTTGTTGAGAGTTTTCGTTATTCAGCATCACCACTCCGAACGATATATTACTGAAACTATCTTTCGGAATATATAAACAATCCGGATTAAGTACTTCTGTATAATCCTGACTGCATATTACTGGAAATTTTCTATTCGTACGGTCTGTAATATATTTTGAACATTTTTTACAGCCAGACTCATTTTTAATAGGACAGTTTCTTGTCAGCATAAGTGGAATTTGTCCATAAACAAGCACACCAAACGGCAAATCAGTATGCACATTATTTACTTGTTGCAATTTAGCTTCAGGCGAAAAAATAAAGTCCTCAAGACCAAGATTTTTCATATATTCAGCACTGAATGAGTTGAAAATATTTAACGTAAAGTTTCCATGTAGTCTGAAACCTAATTTTTTTCCGATTGATATACAATCAGGAGTATGACAAATAATATGTTCAAATCCGAATTTATCCTTAATCTCAGAAAACTTTGAAATTATTCTTTCCTCATCTGCTATAAAACGTGGCAAAGAAAGAATTATTTTTTCTTTATAACACGAAATCTCATTAAGAAATACTTCAGACATACTTAATTCAGGTGAAAGTATAACATATTCAGAAATATTAACAGCTACTTTTACTTGTTCGGTTCTGCGACAGAAAGTTCTGACTTTAATTTTTTCTATAATTTTATTTTCTGCTGAAAATACTGGTCTGTAATCTGTTATAGTTTTGTGGGGGGTATTTTTTAAAATTATACTTTCAGTAAGTTTTTCAGTAAGCTGACGGCGTAATTCATTAATTTTTCCGGCTGTAATTATCAAACCATCATCAATATCAGCAGTAACTTTTCCAATACTGAAAACTGTATCACCAAGTTTTGAAAGTTGTTTTTTTAAGATTTCAATATTGGTCGGACGACTAAGGGCATTTTCAGGAATATCGCCGGTAACTTTTACAGATAAATCATTATAGACAGCAATTATTTCAACAGGCAGATTATTTTTTAACCTGACATGAAAATCAACTGTAAAGATTTTCGGTTCACGTCTGTAAAATTCATGTACTTTAGGCAAAAGCGTCTGAGCAGAAATTACATCTTCCCTCTCACGAACTCCAAACATATTATCACGTTTTCCTGTAAAATAGCCATCGGTAAATCCGCTTCTTGAAAATATTCCCTTTAAAAAATCCATATCCGGAGGTTGACCGTCAAGAGATTTCCGTAATTCATGAACCACTGATGCCACATATTCCGGACGTTTCATTCTTCCTTCAATTTTAAGGGAATCTATTCCGGAAAGTTCCTTTATTTCAGGAATCAACGACAAATCTTTAAGTGAAAGTGCAGAAAAGTTTTTATTTCCGGTTGACGAAAAAGGAAGTCTGCAAGCCTGACCGCAACAGCCACGATTAGCCGACCTTGAACCCATTATAGCTGACATATAACATTGTCCCGATACTGACATACATAATGCACCATGTACAAATATTTCTGTTTCAATCCCTGTCTGCTTAATTTTTCTAATAACATTTCTATCAATTTCACGGGCAGGGACGACTCTTTCCCAACCAAGTCCCTTTAAAAGTTCAGCACCTGTTGCTGTATGTAATGACATTTGGGTTGAGGCATGAAGAACAGCATCTGGAACACAATTACGTATAAGTTCAGCTCCGCCCCAATCCTGAACTATATAAGCATCGATTCCAGCTTGTGCGGTAAATTTTATGTATTCACAAAAATCATCTGTTTCGTCATCGGAAATAATAGTATTCACGGCAAGATATATTTTTGCACCGTATCTATGACATTCCCGAACTGCTGTTATAAGTTCATCATTATCGAAATTTTCAGCGTTATTCCTTGCCGAAAAACGTTTACCACCGATATAGACAGCGTTTGCACCTGACCGTAAGGCAGTACAGAGAGTTTCCATACTGCCGGCAGGAGCAAGAATTTCTATATTTTTCATCCTATACTTTCTCCGAGTTGTTTAAGTTTAACCATATTTTCAAGTTGTGCATTTTTGGATTTAAGTACTTCAATTTCTTTAAGTGCGGCATCAAGTTCAATTCTCGACTTGCCTGCTTCATCAACGTATTCTTTAGTTTGATTACGAATATTATCAAGATGCTGATTAGCCTTATTCAAATCATCTACAAGACTTAATGCCACCATGATTGCAGCATCGTACGGTGACGAACCACTTTTTGAATTGAGAATACCGTTAATTTTAGCTTCAAGAGCTCTTGCAAGGGCAAAGACATAGTTAGGAGATTCAGAAGTTTTAAGCTTATACTCCTTACCATATATAATTACTTTTACATCATTAAGCATTACAAAACTTTCCTTTCTGTTCTATTATATTTTACATTATACAACAT
>CAZTUV010000136.1:0-5626 GCA_964616595.1 uncultured Alistipes sp. | reverse complement strand
AAATCGCCCTGCATAACACAGAGCGATTAAAAATACTTTTTTTAGCAGTCCAAAAGTTGTCCGGACATCTTTCCAAACTCTTTGAAATAACGGTATATAACCCAATAACTGGTATCCGATTATCTCTTTGAGAACTGTGGAGCACGACGAGCAGCTTTAAGACCGTATTTCTTTCTTTCCTTCATTCTTGGGTCACGGGTAAGGAAACCAGCCTTTTTAAGCATTGGACGGAGTTCAGCATCGAATTCAAGCAATGCTCTTGAAAGACCATGTCTTATAGCACCTGCCTGACCTGTTACACCACCGCCTGCAACTGTACAAACGATATCAAACTTATCAAGGTTATCTGTAAGAGTAAGTGGCTGACGAACTATAAGCTTAAGAGTTTCAAGACCAAAATAGTCATCAATACCTCTGCCATTGATTGTAACATTACCAGAACCTGGATAAATTCTTACTCTTGCAACGGAGTGCTTTCTTCTACCTGTTCCGTAATAGTATTTAACTTTTGATTCGTACATTTCAAAGCACCTCCTGATTAATATTCATAAACAACGGGTTTCTGAGCAGCGTTGTTGTGTTCAGCACCCTTGTAAGTTCTGAGTCTTTTAATCTGATTTCTGCCAAGAGTATTACCAGGGAGCATACCTTCAACAGCAATCATCATAGCACGGTCTGCCTGCTTAGCCATCATGTCCTTATAGGAAATGGACTTAAGGCCGCCAATCCAACCAGTATGCCAGTAATATTTTTTCTGTTCAAGTTTCTTACCAGTAAGAACAGCCTTATCGCAGTTAATAATGATAACATGGTCTCCACAATCCACATTTGGAGTGAAAGTAGGCTTATGTTTACCTCTAAGAATGTGAGCAGCCTTAGTTGCAACACGACCGAGAGGCTGTCCAGCAGCATCAAGAATATACCATGTACGTTTTACATCAGCTGGTTTAGTCAGTGTAGTTGACATATATAAATCCTCCTGTAAAATATTTGTATCGGGAAAAACAATCTTTCCACGCAGTGACAAAAATTATTATACAGTAAAAAAAATGATTTGTCAAGAGGTAAAAGCACTTTTTTTTAATTCATATCATTAAAACTCTTTTAATCTCTTGTTTTTTCTCTGTTTCTCTCATTATCTTGTATTTCATTTCAAATTAATAAATTTTATTTTTTTACATTTTTAATCCAATTAATTCAGTAGGATTAATATTGACAAATATATAAAAAAATGATATACTGTACTCATGCTAAAACTCTATTAATGGCAATATATAATTAAATTTGATTAGCTATATTAATTTTTCCGGAGTATCTTTATCACAAAGAGCCTTTTACAGGACTTTGATGCAGAGAATATATTCGATTATCTTAAAGCAGTAACTGATTGTTCATGACAAAAAACGAATATCGCTAATCAGTAAAAAGGAGCAGAAAGACTATGAAAAACACTGTTGCTACAATGTTAAAGCAGAAGCAATCCGGTGAAAAAATAACGATGCTTACTGCCTATGATTATACGACAGCCCGCATTGAAGATGAATGTGGAATTAATGCCATTCTTGTAGGGGATTCCCTTGGAATGACAATGTTAGGCTATGATACCACACTTCCGGTAACCATGGAAGATATGTTACATCATACAAAAGCTGTTACCAAAGGTGCAAAAAATGCATTTGTTGTTGCAGATATGCCATTCATGTCATATCAGACAAGTGTGTATGATGCTGTTATTAATGCTGGTCGACTCATAAAAGAAGGCGGTGCTTCTGCTGTAAAACTTGAAGGTGGTGCTGAAGTTTGTGAACAGATACGTGCTATTGTAGATTCATCAATACCAGTTGTTGCACACTTGGGACTTACACCACAATCAGTTAATGCATTTGGTGGTTTCAAAGTTCAGGGAAAAACTTTTGAAAGAGCAAAACAAATTCTTGAAGATGCTTTTAAAATTCAGGAAGCGGGTGCTTGTGCCGTTGTTCTTGAATGTGTTCCGGCTAAACTCGCTGAAATAATCAGTCAGAATCTTGTTATTCCGACTATCGGAATCGGTGCGGGAAAGGGCTGTGATGGTCAAGTTCTTGTATTTCAGGATATGCTCGGACTGAATACAGGTCATACTCCTAAATTTGCTAAAATCTTTGCAGACGCCGGAGAAGTATTCAGAAAAGGCTTTAAAGAATACATTCAAGAAACACAAAATGGTGTATTTCCGTCAGAAGAACACACTTTCAGTATAGATGACGAAATTATAGCAAAACTCAAGGAGGAATTACAATGAAAGTTGTAAAAACTATTGCAGAAGTACGTGAACAAGTCAAACAATGGCGTTCGGAAGGTTTTACAGTGGGACTTGTTCCGACTATGGGCTATCTCCATGAAGGTCATGCAAGTCTTATTGATGCATCTCACAAGGACAATGACCGTACAATTGTTTCTGATTTTGTGAATCCCATGCAATTTTCACCTAATGAGGATTTAGAGAGCTACCCGAGAGATTTGGAACACGATTCACAACTTGCTGAGGCTCATGGTTGCGATATGATTTTTAATCCAGAACCAAGCGAAATGTATCATAAAAACTTTTCTTCATTTGTTGATATGACCATTCTTACAGAAGAACTTTGCGGAATCAGCCGTCCTATTCATTTCAGGGGAGTTTGCACTGTTGTAAACAAACTCTTTAATATAGTGAAACCTGACAAAGCCTATTTCGGAAAAAAAGACGCTCAGCAACTCGCTGTTATACGCCATATGGTTGACGATTTAAATATGGATATAGAAATTATTGGTTGTCCAATTATCAGAGAAAATGACGGACTTGCAAAAAGTTCAAGAAATACATACCTGAACAAAGAAGAAAGAAAAGCCGCTGTTGTTTTGTCACAGTCTCTTGAAGTCGGAAAGTCTGCTATAAGAGATGGTGTTACAGATTGCGGAAAGATAATAGGAGAAATAAAATCCGTAATAAACAGTGAATCTCTTGCAAAAATTGACTATGTAAAAATAGTTGATGCAGAAACTATCCAGCAAATTGAAAGTCTCGACAGACCTGCTCTTTGTGCTATTGCTGTTTATATAGGAAAAACAAGACTTATTGATAACTTTTTTACAGAGGATATTTAAATGAAGATTTCAGCATTGAAAAGCAAAATCCACCGTGCAACTATTACACAGGCGGAACTTGATTATATAGGCAGTATTACGATTGATGAGGATTTAATGGATTCTGCCGGTATTTATGAATACGAACACGTTCATATTGTTAACATAAACAGCGGAAGTCGCATTGAAACTTATGTTATCGCCGGAGAACGTGGCAGTGGCGTTATATGCCTTAACGGTGCAGCAGCACGAAGCGGTCAGAAAGGTGACTGTATTATAATAATGTCATATGCTGATATGTCTCCGGAAGAACTTAAAGATAATCCACCTAAAGTTGTTTTTGTGGACGATAAAAATAAATTGCTACGTATAACTCATTACGAAAAACATGGCAAGCTTGAAGACTTAAATTGATTATAAAAACAGGAGGGTTTTATGTTAGGTGCTATTATAGGAGATATTGTCGGCTCTCGTTTTGAATGGAGTAACCACAAAAGTAAAGACTTTGAATTTATGCCATATGATAAATGTTTTCCAACAGATGACAGCATCATGACGCTTGCCCTTGCTAAAGCTGTCCTCATAAGCAAAAACGATTATTCCGATTTATCTGATAATGCCATATTATGTATGCAGGAAATAGGAAGAAAATATCCTTATTGTGGTTATGGTGGAAGTTTCTATTACTGGATTTTCTCAGATAATCCTGAACCATATAATAGTTTTGGAAATGGTTCAGCTATGAGGGTAAGTTCAGCAGGATTTGTTGCAAACAGTATTGATGAGGCAAAAATGGTTTCTGAACTGATTACAAAAGTAACTCACAATCACCCAGAAGGGTTAAAAGGTGCAGAGGCTACCGCAGTAGCTATATATATGGCTAAATCAGGAAAAAGTATATCTGAAATACGCAACTATATTAATGAAAATTATTATACTATGAACTTTACACTTGATGAAATCAGAAACTCTTATGAATTTAATGAGACTTGTCAGAATACCGTACCACAAGCTTTACAGGCTTTCTTTGAATCAGACAGCTTTGAAGATGCAATAAGAAATGCAATTTCTATCGGCGGAGACAGTGATACAATCGGAGCTATTTGCGGTGGTGTTGCTGAAGCTTATTATGGTATTCCAAATGATTTAAGAAAACAGGCTGTTACATTTCTTAATGAAGAACTATTGAATATACTTATAGAATTTGAAAATAAATATCCACCTGTAATAAAAGATAAAATCTGAATTTATTCTTTTGACACAATTATTGTACCTAAAATCATGATTACAAATGCTATAATAAACATAAATGATGGTATTTCTTTGAATATAATAATAGAAAAAATCGTTCCTATAAATGGCGAAATTGCATAGTATGCACTTGTTTTTGCAGCACCAAGATAACGTTGAGCATATATATATAATAAAATACTTAAGCCATATGCAATAAATCCTAAAATAAGTGCAAAAATATATGTAATATCCAATTGAATTTCTTCTATAAACAATGCAATTATAAATGAACCTATACCAGAACCAAATCCTTTTATTACTACAATTTCTAATGGTTTTTTTGTTGAAAGATTATTTGTACAATTATTTTCAAATCCCCAACATATGCATGCAAGTAAAACAAATAATGAACCTTTTGAAAATGAAAAACTTTCTGTATCTTCAATAGTAAGCATTATGCTGGCAATTGTAATAAAAAATATCCCTGCCCATAAACGATGTGAAATTTTTTCTTTAAAAACACATAATGCAATAATACTTGTAGCAACTATTTCAAAATTGTTCAGCAAAGAGGCATTTGATGCAGTTGTCATTGTTAACCCTATCATAAGAAATATTGGTGCAGCTATATCAAGTACAATCATGCCAATCGTATATGGAAGTTCTTTTTTAGTAAGGGATTTTTCTTTTTCTGTTTTGCCTAATCTTTTTTGAATAATTCCAACAATTAATAATCCTCCGCCTGCACCTAAATAAAGCAATGAAGAAAGCATAACAGGGGATATCTTTTCAAGAAGAATCTTTGAAAATGGTGAACTTATTGCATAAAAACTTGCAGCAAGTATTGCATAAAAAATAGCTTTCCTGTGTTTCATATTACACATACTTTATAAATTTATCAATAGCGTCATTAAGTTCAGTAAGAATACTTTCATCATTATTTTCAATAGATTTAACAACACAATGATTTATATGGTCTTTTAAAATCAGCTTACCTGTATTATTTATTGCAGATTTAACAGCAGAAAGCTGTATCAATATTTCAGAACAGTCACGACCGTCCTCAACCATTTTTTTTACTGACTCAAGATGACCTATTGCTCTTGACAATCTGTTTATCACCACTTTAGTATATTCGTGTTTATGTTCCATAAGATGCCCTCCTTATCCCCCACCAGGGGATAACTTGATTGTATCATATTTGCAGTGAATTGTCAATAGGTATTTTGGATTGGGAGTGGCCAATAGCGGAGTTAAAGAAAATCAACAAAGCTGAAAGGTAACTCGC
>CAZTUV010000135.1:0-5657 GCA_964616595.1 uncultured Alistipes sp. | reverse complement strand
TTATAAATATGCTATAATATTTAAGGGGCGATTTTTATGAATGAAAATATTGACAGACAAGTAGCATATCTGGAATTTGTAAACCGTGAAAATAATTTCCGTCACCATGATTATGAAAAAGAAATGCTTCAATATGAATATGTTAAAAATGGTGATATGCGTTCGATTGAAGAAAGTGAAAAAATGTTCAATTCTGGAGAAGCGGGACATCTTTCGGATAATCCATTTACAAATCTTCTTTATTTGTGCATATGTAATGTGACACTTGTAACAAGATTTGCGATTGAAGGAGGAATGGACGCTGAAAAAGCTTATAATACAAGCGATTTATATATAAGAAAATTTGACAATGCACGGAATTGCGAAGAACTTAATAATATCCGCCGTAATATGCTTGAATACTTTACACGTGCTGTTGCTAATGCAAAAAAACAATATATATATTCAAAACAAGTTATTCAGTGTATTGAATACATACAATATCATCTTCATGAAAGAATTACTGTAAGAGAACTTGCTGTAATGGTGAATTTGAATGAATCATATTTATCAGTTCTGTTTAAGCGTGAAACAAATGTTAGTATTACAGAGTATATTACTAGCAAACGTATGGAAACTGCTGAAAATATGCTTAAATATTCAGATTATTCACTGACTGAAATTTCAGATATACTTAATTTTTCGAGTTATAGCCATTTTGCAAGAACATTTCGGAAATATTATAATACAAGTCCAAAAGTTTACCGGAATACAAATTACAGGCATACTGTAATTACGGAATAGTTTATGATATGTTTAAAAAAATATATAAAATATGTTGACATATATTGAAATCTGTTGTATTATTAATATATAGTAAATATTTAAGGAGATTATTATGGCACAATGGGATACATATAGTGTGAAAAAAATTATAAGTGAAATTAAAGATGATAAATTTGTTCTGCCGGTTATACAGAGAAGATTGGTTTGGCAAGAAGAAAAAATGGAACTCCTTTTCAATTCTTTATTAAGAGGTAATTCATTTGGTTCAATTATATGTATTGAGGAAGAAAAAGGTTATAAACCACTTTTTGTATATAGAAGTTTTACACGTGATGGCAGCAATGTTTCTTCAGTTCAGATGGACGAAAATTTAATTAACTATATGTTGGTTATAGATGGACAACAACGTTTGCAAAGTTTTTATATGGGTCTTTATGGAACATATAATAAAAAAGTATTATTCTTTAATTTATTAAGTGATTATGTCAAAGAAGAATATGATTTTAAATTTGCTGATTCGGTAGATTCTATTGATGATTGTTTTGAAGATGGTATATTGAAAAAATGCTTATGGTATCAGACAAGCAATCTTTTTTATGAACTTTCAAAAAGCAATGATATATATTCAGTTTCTGAAAGTATATGGGAAAAATATTCAATAACTGATAATGAGGAAAGAAAATGTATTATGCAGAACATAACAAAATTCAATAGTAGTATATTTTCATCTGATACTATTGGTGTTTCAAAGGTTATTATAGACAGGACAAAAACAGATATTCAGAACAAGCAGAATATAGTTGAACTTTTTCGCAGACTGAATGACGGCGGAACACGTTTGTCACCATATGACCTTTTGTCATCAAAACTTAAAGGATTTGACTATAAAATGGAAGAATTCCTTGATAAACTTGTTGGTAAATATTCAAACATAGGATTTACAGAAGATATGATAATTAAACTTATATTGATACTTAATGATAATCCTCTTAGTGAAATAACCAATATTACCCAAGAAGAGGCATTATTTGTGGTTGATAATTTTGAGAGAATAAAAAATTCTATTGAGGCAACTAAAAAGTTTTTAATTCTAAGTGAGAATTATTATTGGTTCTGTACAACTAAAAACAGACCAGTTACACCATTGTATTTTATCGTATATCATATTTTTTACTCTAATATTAAAACAGAAGATATATCAAATATGTTTGATAATTATGATATACATAACAGTGCAATTCCTATGATAAAATGGCTTAGAATTTCTTTGCTTAACAGAACTTTTAGTGAAGGCTGCGGTTGGATTCCTTATAGAACAGGTCTTAAAAAGATGCATCATGTTTTGCGTGATTGTAAAGGTAAGCCTTTTCCTTATGAAAGGATAATAAATGTATATAGAAATCACCCTATACATAATTTTTCGACAGAAATAAATGAATCAAGTATATTGAATTTTAATGCTGAATATATTCTGTTTATGTTATATGGAGATAAAGAGGAAATAAGAAGTGTAGATATAGACCATATACACCCAAAGAGCATCTTGAGAAGAATGGGTGTAGATAAGGAAAAAATGAATTGTATCGCTAATTATCAGCTTATCGAATCTGGAACTAACAGAAATATAAAAAGAAATAAAGAACTGTACATATGGATAAATAAATATGTCAACTCTGAAAATCGTGATGGTTATATCAAACGTAATATTCTTCCACAAAATGAATCATTGTGGCATTCTGAAAACTATGAAGATTTTTATAAAGGACGTCTGCATATAATTGCACATCTACTTAAAAAGAAATTTGAAAAAATTTGCTGATTATATAAAAAACCGTATTTTATCTGAAAAAAGTACGGTTTTTTACTTTTGCACAAGTTAGTGATGATAAACTAATTTATATTGTAAATATTTCCGAAAATATTTTATAAGTATTGACATTTCGATTGACAAGTGATAATATAATAATGTTATTAGAAACTAACCTTTCAGGAGGTGTTATATATGCCTTTGATTATGGCAGATATAGGTAAGGAAAATATTATAAAAAAAGTTGGCGGTAGTCCGGAAACAAAAAAATTTCTTGAAAGTCTTGGTTTTGTTTGTGGTGGTACTGTAACTGTTATCAGTGAAATTTCTGGTAACCTTATTGTGAATATTAAGGAATCAAGAGTTGCAGTAAGCCGTGAAATGGCTATGAAAATAATTGTATAGGAGTTGATTATATGACATTGAAAGAAATTAGAGTCGGTCAAACTGTTACTGTAAAGAAAATTTCTGGTACTGGTGCAGTTAAAAGACGTATAATGGATATGGGAGTTACAAAGGGTGCGGAAATTCATGTCCGTAAAGTAGCTCCATTGGGCGACCCGATTGAAGTTACAGTAAGAGGATATGAACTTTCATTGAGAAAGGCAGACGCTGAAATTATTGAGGTTGAATAATTTTTTTTTAATAATCAGTTAGTTTTAACTAATAGAAAGGACTTGTTTTATGGAAATCAAAATTGCTCTTGCTGGCAATCCTAACTGCGGTAAGACTACTCTTTTTAACGCCCTTACTGGTTCTAATCAGTTTGTCGGAAACTGGCCAGGTGTTACGGTTGAAAAAAAAGAAGGTCGTCTTAAAGGTCAAAAAGATGTTATTATAACTGACCTCCCTGGAATATATTCTTTATCGCCATATACTCTGGAAGAAGTGGTTGCCCGTAATTATCTTTTAGATGAACAGCCAGATGCTATTCTTAATATTATAGATGGTACAAATCTGGAACGTAATCTGTATCTTACAACTCAACTTGTCGAAATAGGTATACCAGTTGTTGTTGCTATAAATATGATGGATGTTGTACGTAAAAATGGTGACGTTATTCAGACAGATATTCTTTCAAAAGAATTGGGTTGTCCAGTGGTGGAAATTTCTGCACTAAAAAATAATGGTATCGAAAATGCTGCTAAAAAAGCTGTTGAAGTTGCACGTGCCGGAAAACGTATGGTTCCACAACATAAATTCTGCGGTTGCGTAGAACACGCTGTTGCTCATATTGAAGAAGCAGTGTTACATAGTTATCCGGAAGAAAAACAAAGATGGTATGCTATTAAGATTTTTGAACGTGATGAAAAAGTTCTTGAAAAACTTAATATTCCGGAAAATGTCAAAAATCATATCGAAAGTGATATCAAGTCTGCTGAATCCGAAATGGACGATGATTCCGAAAGTATTATTACAAATGAACGTTATGTTTATATAGCATCAGTAATTAAAGGTTGCTATAAAAAGAAAAATAAAGGTGGACTTACAGTTTCAGATAAGATAGATAAGATAGTTACAAATAGATTTCTTGCATTGCCGATATTTGCGGTAGTGATGTTTATTGTATACTATGTATCGATTACTACTGTTGGTGGCTGGTGTACCGACTGGACAAATGACGTTCTTTTTGGTGAATGGATTCCAGATGCTGTTAATGGATTCCTTGAAAAAATCAATTGTGCAGGCTGGTTACAAAGTCTTATAGTTGATGGTATTATAGGCGGTGTTGGTGCCGTACTCGGATTCGTTCCACAAATGCTTGTATTGTTCATATTCCTTGCGTTCCTTGAAGCTTGTGGATATATGGCAAGAATAGCGTTTGTTATGGATAGAATTTTCAGAAAGTTTGGTCTTTCAGGCAAATCATTTATTCCTATGCTTATAGGTACTGGTTGTGGTGTTCCGGCGATAATGGCAAGCCGTACTATCGAAAATCAACGTGACCGTCGCATGACTATAATGACAACAACATTTATTCCATGTGGTGCTAAACTTCCTATAATCGGTCTTATTGCCGGAGCATTTTTTGATAACTCAGGATTAGTAGCAGTTTCGGCTTACTTTATAGGTGTTATAGCAATAATAGTTTCTGGCATTATGCTTAAGAAAACAAAAATGTTCTCTGGTGACCCGGCTCCGTTTGTAATGGAACTTCCAGCATACCATATGCCGACAGTTGGAAATGTTCTCCGTTCTATGTGGGAAAGAGGCTGGTCTTTCATAAAGAAAGCTGGTACAATTATTCTTCTTTCTACTGTTGTTCTCTGGTTCTTACAGGGATTCGGTGTTGAAAACGGTTCGTTTGGCATGGTAGAAGATTTGGAAAACTCTGTACTCGCAAAAATCGGAAATCTTTTTGCATGGATATTTACTCCTCTCGGCTGGGGCGACTGGAAAGCTGCTGTGGCTGCTGTTACAGGCCTTATTGCTAAGGAAAACGTTGTTGCTACTTATGGTACACTCTTTAACTTTGCCGGAGAACTTTCCGAAAATGGTGATGAAATCTGGTCACAGCTTAAAACAAGTTTCACAGCACTTTCAGCATATTCATTCCTTGTATTCAATCTTCTTTGTGCACCATGTTTTGCGGCAATCGGAGCTATTAAGCGTGAAATGAATTCCGCTAAATGGACTTGGTTTGCTATTGGATATCAATGTGGATTTGCATATGCCATATCACTTATAATATATCAGATTGGTTCTATCTTTGCAGGAAATGTTAATCCATTAGGTCTTATAGTTGCAATAGCATTGTTAGCTTTCATGATATTTATGCTTGTAAGACCTTATAAAGAAAATTCCACTGAAATTAAATCTGTGAGAGCGTGATGTTTATGAACTTAGGAACTCTTATTACAGGAATTATACTTTTTTCAGTGATTGCGTTAATCGTTGCAGGATTGGTAAGAAATAAGAAAAATGGTAAATCTTCATGTGGCTGCGGCTGTGAACATTGTCCGAATTCTGGTAATTGTCACCCTAAAACAAATTCTGATTAATATAATGAAACCGTATGTATTATGCATACGGTCAGCCTGTCCAAAAACCCCGATATCAGATTTGACATCGGGGTTAAAAATTT
>CAZTUV010000134.1:0-5709 GCA_964616595.1 uncultured Alistipes sp. | reverse complement strand
ATTATCACATATTCATCATAATACAATCATATAATTCACTTATTTATCATTTATTATAGAAAACTGTATTATTAAGTATTATTTTGAAGAAAGGGAATAAATATGAAAAATTTTGGAATTATGAAAAAAATGGCATTTTCATTAGGTTTAATGTCATGTGCAATTGCATTTACTGGCTGTGGTGCAACAGAAATAAACCTCAATGACTATCTTGATGTAACTTATAGTGGTTATGACAGTGCAGGCGTTGCTACAAGTGAATTTGACATCGACAAAATGATAAAGGATAATTCAGAGGCTTTCGGCATTAAGGGTGATGTTACGGATTCAGAACTTTTAAAAATCGAAACTGATTTAGATGATGTTATTGATGGCTCTCTTGACAAAACAACAGACCTTTCAAATGGCGACAGCGTTTCATACAAATGGAATGTATCAATGACAGATAAGTTAAAGGAAAAATACAAGGTTGAATTTGTAAGTGAAGATAAAGAATTTAAAGTTGATTCACTTGACGAAGTTGAAGAATTTGACCCCTTTGAAAAACTTGAAGTAACATTCAGCGGAATTGCTCCTAATGGTTCAGCAAAAATAAGTGGCAGCATTGAAGAAGTACCATCTCTTTACTTTAAAGCCGATAAAACATCAGAACTTAAAAATGGTGACATTATAACAATAACTCTTGACAGCTATGAAGATGATATTGAAAGTTATTGCCTTGAATATGGCAAAGTTCCAACAGAACTTGAAAAGGAAGTTACTGTTGAAGGTCTTTCCTCTTATGTTTCAAAGATAGATGAAATTCCTGAAGATATGCAGGAAAAAATGAAACAGCAAGCTGTTGACAGCTTTAATGCAAATGCAGCAGGCTGGGCTGATGGAAATAGTCTTGAAAATGCTGAATTTATAGGATATTACTTCCTTTCCCCTAAAGAAGGATTTTATACATCATATGATAACTTACTTTATTGTGTTTATAAGATAACTGCCAATATAACAGGCTGTACCTCCGAAAATACAGATGAACAGCAAACAGCTCAGGAAGAATATTATACATTTTATCGCTATTCAGATATAATGATTCTTGATGATGGCACTTGTTCAGTAAATCTTAGTGACGGACGCATGACAAATAATAGAATAGAAAGCAATTACGGAGCAGTAAATTTCTGGTTCTCATCATATTATTTCTATGGATACTGGGATTTAGACAGTATGTTTAATGAATGTGTAACACAAGAGATTTCTGATTACAATTATGAATCCACCGTACAATAAATATAAAAGTCCCCTATATCAAGGGACTTTTTTCATGTTATTCCGAGTCCGAAACTGATTGAAAGTGCAGTATTCACTTTATCCATTGCACTGAAATCAAGTTCACCCATTTTGTCTTTAAGACGTTTTTTATCAATAGTTCGTATTTGTTCAAGTAAAACTATACTATCCTTGGTAAGACCGCATTTATCCGCCTGAACTTCAATATGTGTCGGAAGATGAGTTTTGTCACGCTGACTTGTAATTGCAGCTGCAATAACTGTCGGACTATGCTTGTTTCCGACATCATTCTGAACTATAAGTACTGGTCTTATGCCCCCCTGTTCAGAGCCTACAACCGGACTGAGGTCTGCATAATATATTTCTCCCCTTTTTACTGACATAATATTTCACTCCTGTATTAAATTTTCAGCATAAGCTGATATTATTATTAACGTTATAATTAGGATTATACGATTATTTTTTATTATATGTAATTAAACAGGAAATGGTTTTTACACAGGAAGAAATCAATCATTATCTATCTGGAAATTTTTATATATAAATATCATAATAACAGAGATATAGCAAATTAACTGAACCTCCCACGACTAAAGTAGCAGGGTTCTTGGGAACTCTCTCCTAATGGAAAGATATTTACCAAACTATCCCCGTAGTTCCTACGGTTCTTAATCCGACCACTAACTCACAACTAAAGTCACGAGTGTGCGTGGTCATTTCTCATCAATAACTGAAAAAGTAGTTCCAATAAGTATACGGAAAAATCATCTTTACAAAACAGTATACTACCATGACATCTCCGAGATAGTTTCTTATAAAGCTACCATGTACAAAAAGGGCTATAAGAACTTCAACAACAAGCAATACACAGAAACCGAAAATATATTTTTCATATAAGTTTTACCAGTTCAGGAAATATTTCTATACTTCTTTTTAACATTCCATTCATTAATGCAAGTGTTATACCATAATTAGTAAATGGTACGTTCTGGTCGACTGCGGATTTCATTCTGTAATTAACTTCACGTTCATTAAGCATACAGCCACCGCAATGAATTATAAGATTATATTCAGAGAGATTTTCCGGAAAATCCTTTCCCGAAGTAAATTCTATGTTTAATTGTTTTCCGATAAATTTTTTCAATAATGCAGGAATCTTTATACTTCCGATATCTCCGCATTGTCTGTGATGAGTACAGCCTTCTGAAATCAAAACATTATCTCCATCATTTAAATTTTTTATGGCGGACGTTCCTTTTACCGCAGTTTCAAGGAAACCTTTATATCTTGCCATAAGTATTGAAAATGATGTTAAGGGAATACTTTCCGGTACAATTTTACTTACATATCCAAATGCCTGACTATCTGTTATGACCATTTTAGGAGATGGAATTTTTTCAAGAGTTTCGGCAAGCTGATATTCTTTTGTTACAACAGCAATTGAATTATTATCCAGTATATCCCTTATTGTTTGTTGCTGCGGAAGTATCAGACGTCCTTTAGGAGCTGACTTGTCTATTGGAGTTACAAGAATAACTATATCATTTTCATTGATTAAATCCCCTACAATGCACCTGCTTTTGTTCTGAATGTTAAGGGAGGCGATTTTTTCTTTAAGTTCATTAATGTTATAATTATTTATACAGCTTACAGAAATTTCGTTATCGTTGCAATTAATATTCTTCAAATCTGATTTATTGTATACTATAATGTATGGTATACTTTTATTTTTAAAAACTTCCACTAATTCCATGTCAGCCTGAGACAGACCGGTTTTACTGTCCACCACAAGAATTGCTATATCCGTTCTGTTAAGGATTTGCTTAGTTTTACGGATACGCATTTCACCGAGTTTTCCCTCATCATCGTAGCCTGCCGTATCGGTAATTAATACAGCTCCCAATGGTAATAATTCCATAGCCTTTGAAACAGGGTCTGTTGTAGTTCCTTTAATATCAGAAACAAGAGATATTTCCTGTCCCGTAATTGCATTTACAAGACTTGATTTTCCAGCGTTTCTTTTTCCAAAAAAACCTATGTGTATTCTTTCGCCGGAAGGTGTATCATTAAGATTCATAAAAATTCCTCCTATAAAAAGCCGGACAGTTCCTTGAAACCGTCCGGTAAAATTTATATACGTGCAACACCTGTTTCACGAGCCGCCTGTGCAACTGCCTCAGCAACAGCATTTGCAACAGATTTATCAAGAACACTTGGAATAATATAATCAGGAGCAAGTTTATCATCTGTAACGAATGATGCAATAGCTTTCGCTGCTGCAATCTTCATAGCGTCATTGATATCACTTGCACGAACATCTAATGCACCTCTGAAAATTCCTGGGAATGCAAGAACATTATTAATCTGATTAGGATAATCGCTTCTACCTGTTCCGACTACTGCCGCACCTGCTTCAATAGCAACTTCCGGCATAATTTCCGGAGTAGGATTAGCCATTGGGAAAAGTATAGGATTCTTTGCCATGCTCTTAACCATTTCAGGAGTTACGCAGTTTGGTGCAGATACACCTATGAAAACATCAGCACCCTTAATTACATCTGCAAGACTACCTTTACGCATTTGTTTGTTAGTAATTTCAGCCATTTCTTCTTTTACAGGGTTCATATCTTCGGTGCGTCCCTTGTAAATAGCACCTTTACGGTCGCAAAGAACAACATCTTTAAGTCCCATTGAAATAAGAAGTTTTATAATTGCGATACCTGCTGCACCTGCACCACTTGTAACCACACGGATTTCATCGATATGCTTTCCGGTAAGCTTTAAAGCGTTAAGCATTGCTGCAAGTGTAACTACTGCTGTTCCGTGCTGGTCGTCATGGAAAATCGGGATATCACAGCATTCTTTTAATTTTCTTTCGATTTCAAAGCATCTTGGTGCTGAAATATCCTCAAGATTGACTCCGCCGAAAGAACCGGCAAGAAGTTTTACAGTATTTACAATATCGTCAACTTCTTTAGAACGCACACAAAGAGGTATAGCATCGACATCGCCAAATGCCTTGAACAAAGCACATTTACCTTCCATAACAGGCATACCTGCTTCAGGGCCGATATCGCCCAAACCTAAAACTGCTGTACCATCTGTAACCACAGCAACAAGATTTGAACGTCGTGTAAGGTCATAACTTTTCAATACATCTTTTTGAATTTCAAGACACGGCTGAGCTACACCCGGAGTATATGCAAGTGACAAATCCTCTGTAGTTTCAAGAGGAGCACGGCATATTACTTCCACTTTGCCATTCCATTCATAATGTTTTTTAAGGGATTCTTCTGCATAATTCATTAGTTTTACTTCCTTTCTAAAAACAACAGCGAAAAACAAGAGTATTTTTCGCTGTTAGCATTATCAGAATTGAATCTGTGAAATAACACTCTTGAGAGAATCAGCACTCTTGCGAAGTTTTTCGAGTTCTTCATCAAGCAAAGGTGGATTTATTTCACCAGCAATACCATGACCATTTACGATACATGGCAAGCTAAGACATACATCATCAATACCATATCTGCCGTTTGCCATTGTGGAAACTGTAAGGATACTGTTTGAATCACGAATAATTGTATCACAAATTTTATTTACTGAAAGTGCGATTGCATAGAATGTAGCACCTTTTCTTTTAATTACTTCAGCACCAGCGATACGTACGCCTTCTTCGATAGCATTAGTATCAAGTTCTTCTTCTGAACGGCCTGTTGCCTTCCAGTAATCGAAGATATTCATTCCGCCGATATTTGTTGTTGACCACGGAACAAATGATGTATCACCATGTTCACCCAATACATAAGCGTGGATACTCTTAGGACTGATTTCAGCCTTTTCAGCGATAGCAGAACGAAGTCTTGAACTATCGAGAACAGTACCTGAACCAACAACCTGACTTGGCTTAAGATTAGTGCATTTAAGAATGGTGTATGTAAGGATATCGATAGGATTGCTTACAACCACATAAACGGCATCAGGAGCTATTTCTGCTACTTTAGGCATAACCTGCTTGATAATATTCACATTATTTTGTGTAAGGTCAATTCTTGTCTGACCTGGTTTTCTTGCCATACCAAGAGTTACCACAACAATATCAGAACCTGCTATATCCTCATATGTGCCGTCCTTAATGTTAATATTGTGTGTAAGAGAAACACCATGGCAAATATCCATAGCTTCGCCTTTTGCTTTAGCCTCATTGATGTCGACGAGAACAACATCAGAACAAGTGCCATTTACTGCAAATGTATATGCAATAGTAGCTCCTACATTGCCTGCACCAAGAATTGAAATTTTACTGCCTTTATTATTCTGCATTTTTAAAAGCCTCCGTAAAGTAAGATTTTTCATACAAAAGAAAAAATCAGATATAAAAACCCTGTATTTTTCAGCATGAATTTATAGATATTTTTATTATACCATAAAAAC